>CAJBXX010000130.1 GCA_903959715.1 uncultured Alphaproteobacteria bacterium
GATTGTAATCAATTCCGCATTTATCATAATAAAAATGGTTTTCCCGTTGGCTTTGTGTGTTGGGCTTTTTTTTCCGACGAAATAGATAAGCTTTACGCCGAAGGAAAATATAAAATTAAACCCACCGATTGGAATTGCGGAGAAAATGGCTGGATCATTGAGCTAATTGCCCCCTTTGGTCATGGCAAAAAAATTATTTCCGAATTGCGTAATCAAATTTTCCCCGAAAAAAACGGCAAAGCTTTAACTTTTTCTAAAGATAAAAAATTAAGAGTGATTAATATTTTTGGCTCCAAATCGCCTAGAGCAAAGGATTTTTAGCCCAATGTTCAAAATAAAAATCATCTCAAATTTATTATTATTTTTTGTTATAATTCTATCAATCAGCAATTCTTCTTTTGCTCTTAATATCGACGAAGCCATGAAACTTGGGATTGAAAATAGTATCGAAGTGCAAATAGAAAATAAAAAAACCGAATATATTTCCATTTCTGAATATGAAGCCATTAGTGATTTTTTACCGAACGCCAATTTAAATTATCGCGACGGAACTCGGAGAACCGCGATAAGTTCGTTGCGCGATAAACAAAAGGATGAAGTTAGAACTTTAAATATCAATCAACCTTTGTTTAGTGGCTTTAGTGGCGTGTCGCGATATAGGGAATCGCTTTACAAAACTCGCTCAGCCGAACAAAATTTAAAATTCAAAAAAAATGAAATTGCTCTCAAAGTTGCTGATATTTATTTTAATATTTTGAAATATCAAAAACTAGCGGAGCTTAGTGAATTGCTAAACAAAGATTATCAAAAATTAATTATTCTTGCCCATAAAAGACTTGCCTTGAAAGACATTGGTTTCGATGAATTTTCTGCGCATGAACTAAAAGCCAAAAAAAACGAAATCGATTTTAATCAAAATAAAATCGCCCTCGCCTCTTACAAAACAGGCTTTACTCATCTTACCAATCAAAATCCGGCGGATTTATCATATCCAGATTTATCAAAAATTAGTGATCAAAATGATCTGCTCGATTTTGTTGCGATTGCGGTCAATCAGAATCCAAAAATTAAATCCGCATCGCTCGCAAGTAAGGCAAAAAAGTCGGCCATTTTGGCAGAAAGTGGAAAATTGATGCCCGAAATATCGCTTAATTATCAAGCGGAAAATCAAAAATCTTCATATTATTTTAACGGAAGCGATGTCAAAAATAAAACTATTTATCTAAATTTTTCAATACCAATATTTCAATCCGGCGTCGAATATGCCGGAATCGCCAAAGCCTACAAAGAGAACCAAATTGCCAATTTAGAAAAACAATTATCAATAAAAGAAATTGAAAGAGATGCGCTCGAACAACATCAAAAATTTTTATATTTAAAAGAGAGTTTATCATCATCGATAAGCGCTTTGGAAACATCGACCAAAACCTTAAAATTAGCCAAAAATAGATTCGACAAAAAAGACATGAGTTCAATGGATTATTTGTTGCAAGAAATTGACAATATAGAAATTCAAAAACAAATGATCGCCGTCAAATGCGATTACCTAATTAGCTATTATAATTTAAAATTTTTAATTGATGAAATTAGTCCCAAAAATTAACAAAGAAGATGACAAGGATTTGATTATTAAGGCAATTTCTTCTTTTAAAAATTCATTTTGGCATTGTTTAATATTTAGCTCGATTATCAACATTTTGAGCCTCGCTTTGCCAATATATTCAATGCAAGTTTTAGACAGAGTTCTGAGCTCTTCATCGCTTGAAACCTTGATTTATCTATCTTTGATAGTTTTTATTGCGGTGATGGCAATGAATTTTTTAACCAGCGTTAGAGATTACGCCTTTTCTTTCATCGCCAATTCTTTTGAAAAAAAACTTTCGGACATAACTTTTATTTGTAATATTAAGGATTCAATAAAATCAAATATCGGTAGCCAATATCTTAAAGATTTATCGCAGATTAAATCATTTATAACCAGCCCAAATTTACCATTTATTTTTGACGCCCCTTGGGTGATAATTTTTTTGGCGGTTATTTTTTACATTCATTGGATTTTAGGATTCATAATCCTCGGAAGCGCTTTAATTCTAGCTTTTATGGCATTTATAAATCAAAAAATTTTAAAATCCGATACCGAAAAATTAAGCGAAATGCAAATTATTATTAATCGTAATTTAGAAATTTTAACTAAAAATTCCGAAGTGATAATTGGCATGGGCATGATGAAAAATGTCAATCGCAAATATAATGAAGATTTGTTGGAATTAAAAGAATTAGAAAATAGCGTTAAAAATAAAGCTCGATCAATCGCTACCACCGTCAAAACTTTGCGATATTTTATGCAAATGATGGTAACTTTTATTTCGGCTATTTTAATAATTCAAGGCAAGATGTCTTCGGGCGGAATGATTGCGGTTTCAACGCTGGCTGGAAAAGTTTTGGCTCCCTTTGACGCTTCGGCTTCAATATTTCAGGCGTTAGTTTATCTTAAAAAATCATATCAAAGATTAAAAAATACTTTTCAAAATGCCGTAATTTCTACGCGAATCGAATTGTCGGAACCCAAAGGAAATATTGTTTTTGACAATGTTATTTTTACGCCACGGGGAAATAATTTACCAATTATTAAAGGGATTTCTTTTGAAGTTGAAGCCGGTCAAATCATCGGCATTATTGGTAAATCGGGAAGCGGAAAAACAACGCTCGCAAGACTTTTGACCAATATTTTTGAAACAACTAGAGGCAATATTTTGATCGATTCCGCTCCTTTAAAACTTTGGAATGAGTCGCAAATAGGTCAATATATTGGCTATGTGCCACAAGATGTTGAACTTTTTCAATCAAATATTAAAGATAATATTTCGCGATTTGATGGCGAAGCGAAAGATGTCGATATCATCAAAGCCTCACAAATGGCGGGCGTTCACGAGCTGATTTTATCTTTTCCACAAGGTTACGAAACCGTTATTGGGCAAACCAATATTTCCGCTGGGCAAAGACAAAGAATTGCGTTGGCGAGAGCCTTATATGGCAATCCTAAAATTTTAGTTTTAGATGAACCAAACTCAAATCTCGATATCGATGGCGAAAATTCTTTACTCAAAACTTTAGAAAAAATCAAGCTTAACAAAAGCTCGACGGTCTTTATTATTTCTCATAAACCCTCGATTCTCAAGGTCACCGATAAAATTATGATAATTGACAATGGCGAAATTAAAAAATTCGAAGATTCGAGTAAAATAATTAACGAATTTACAGCTAAACAATAATGAAAATATTCAAAAAATCCTCTCAAAAATTTTTATCTTTTTGGAAAATAGAAGGCGAAGAAAATTATTTAACTTTGGGAGTTAAAATTATGCTTTCATTTTTGGTTATTATTTTTCTTTGGGCATTATTGGCACCAATAAATTCAAGCATAATCTCTTCTGGTGAAATTATTTTGACTTCCAACAAAAAAATAATTTCGCATCTTGAGGGTGGCGTTATCGATAAAATTAAAATTCAAGAAGGGCAATTTGTTCATGAGGGCGAAGATTTGATAGCACTCAATACCGTTCAAGTTCAATCAAGAATTGTCCAAATTTCGGAGAGCATAAACGCTATGGATTTTCAAAAAATTGCCACCGAAAAAAGAATAATTTCTCTGCAACAAGAATTGAGAATCGTTAATGAATTATTGCAAGAAGAAAATGCCTCACTCACTCGCAAAATTGATATTGAAAAACAGCTTCACGAATCAACTGGCAAGCTTGGCGAGATTATGACCAATATTGTTAGTTTAAAAAATGAATTAGAAGCAAATCAATATGTGTTAGAAAGGTCGATTATCAAGGCTCCCGTCGCTGGAAATGTGATGAATTTAAAATATCAAACCATTGGTGGCACCATCACTCCGGCATCTGAAATTATGTTTATCGTCCCAGAAAATGATGAACTAATTGCCGAATTAAAAATTAAACCGCAAGATATAGATTTATTGGCGGAAGGCATGAAGGCAAAAATACAACTTTCGGCCTACAAAACTCGATTGATGCCCAAATTAAACGGCGTAATTATCAATATATCGGCAGACTCGTTTAAAAATGAAATGACGGGAGAAATTTATTTTAAAGCCCGCGTTAAAATTCCCGATGCGGAGCTTAGAAAACTCAAGGCGGATGTAAAGTTAACGCCGGGAATGCCGATTGATGGATTTCTAATCACTGGCTCCAGAACCTTATTTCAATATTTGATAACGCCAATTAGCGAATCCGCTTACAAAGCCTTTCGGGAAGAATAAATTTATTGAAATTAAATTTTTTTATGATTTTTTTTCGACCACAACCTATCTAAAAAATAAAACCAAAAACCATTAATTATTGGTTCAATAATTGCGTCCAAAGTTGCTAATTCAAGGCTGGTATTGGTGATTAATTTGTTGCAACTCAAGGCGATTATAATATGCCCACAAGTATAAATAATTGCACGAATAATACTGGCCTTAACCGTTATTTCACTAAGCTTCGCCAGTGGTGAATTTTTTAAAATTTTCATTAATATTTTAGGTTTATAATTACGATTAAAAATTATTTTTTGTAGCGATCTTAATAAATTTAACTTATGAATTTTGCAATTACCATTCTTTTTATATTTAAAAAAATCTATTTCATATTAGCGATTTTTTTTCGTCGTGAAAAATTCATAATTTAAATCAAATTTATGTTAGAAAATTTGATTATTATTACATTGTTACACATCGGTCTAAACTCGGAAGACAATTTGCTTTTTTAGAATTAAAATTTGAATCCCCGATCTTTTTTATATTTACGGGGGCTAAAGAAGGTCGACACACCTCAGTCTCCGATCCATCCCGAATTATATATTCTGCACTCAAAGTATATTTAGGCTCAGTTGGCGTTGGAACGGCTCGAAATGAAGATTTTATTGCGCCTAACTCTTGTTTCTGGCTTGATATTTTTTCATCTCGCTCTTTTAATTCTTGCTCTTGGCTTGATATTTTTTCATCTCGCTCTTTTAATTCTTGCTCTTGGCTTGATATTTTTTCATATCGCTCTTTTAATTCTTGCTTTAGCATTAAAATCTCTGCATTTTTTTGCTCAAGTTGGCTTTCTAATTGTTTTTTGGCTTTGATTTGCGATTCTTCGATCCTGCAAAGATGAATATTTTGATTAGACAATTCATCCAATTCACCTTGAGTTTGTTTAAAAATTAAAATTTTATTTTCATCGGATAGATCTTCAAAAAAAGGAATTGTTCGTTCGTTACTTTTCATAGCGACTATAAAAGTAATTTTATTTTCTTTGATTCCGTTTTTCATGAAAATTTCGACACAATTATTTTTTTCTTGGACGGTAGAAAAATTATTATTTAAACATTTTTTGGTGGCCTCTTCCAACGATATCGAAGTAACGCTTGCCTCTCTTCTCATCATAAATTAAATATATTTTAGATTATTTTTATTGCTGGTTAAAATAAAAAATTAATAA
>CAJBXX010000131.1 GCA_903959715.1 uncultured Alphaproteobacteria bacterium
ACGAATATAAAATTGCACAACAAGAGGCCAAAGATGTCGATGCGATGCTTGCTGATAGCAGTCTCGACAAAGAAATGCGCGACATGCTTGAGGAGGAAAAATTTACGCTTTCGAAAAAAGTTCCTGAGCTTGAGCATCAAATTAAAATTACACTTTTGCCCAAAGATTCCGCCGATGAAAAAAACGCGATTATCGAGGTGCGAGCAGGCACGGGAGGCGAAGAGGCGGCACTTTTTGCTTACAAACTTTTTCACATGTATCAACGCTACGCCGAAAAGAAAAAATGGAAATTTGAAATTTTGGCGATAGCCGACACCGGGCTTGGAGGCTACAAAGAAGCCTCGGCAATCATTGCCGGTCGCGGAGTTTTCGCGCGTTTAAAATTTGAATCGGGCGGGCATCGCGTGCAAAGAGTGCCTGAAACTGAAAGCGCGGGACGAGTTCACACTTCGGCGGCGACTGTTGCTGTTTTGCCCGAAGCCGAAGAAGTTGATATTAAAATTGAAGAAAAAGATTTAAGAATTGATGTTTTCCGTTCGTCGGGTCCGGGCGGGCAATCGGTCAACACGACGGATTCGGCGGTTAGAATTACGCATATTCCAACCGGAGTTGTAGTTTCGATGCAAGATGAAAAATCGCAAATTAAAAATCGCGAAAAAGCCATGAAAGTTTTGCGTTCGAGAATTTATGAAGCCGAGAGATCGCGACTAGAAAAAGAGCGAGCGCTTGAACGAAAAGAGCAGGTTGGAAGTGGCGATCGTAGCGAAAGAATTCGCACTTATAATTTTCCGCAAAGTCGCATTACCGATCATCGTATAAACCTAACGAGTTATAGGATTGACGAGGTTATGATGGGCGAACTCGATGAGTTTGTAAATGCATTAATTGCGGATGATCAGGTCCGCAAATTATCGCAGGAGTAATACCGCGTCCACTCTTAAATGATGCGACCGAATTTTTCAGGTCTCGTCTTTGCGCGCCTACTTATGTAGGCTTACGCAGACTCGCCTTCAAATTCAATCGCCTGATTTAAGATTGGAAGCGGTATTTGTTACACATTAAATTTGCTTCGCAAAATAAGATTTAATTAAATTTGCTTCGCAAAATAAGATTTAATTAAATTTGCTTCGCAAATTTAGCTTTGAGTTGAATCGCTTCGTCGCGAATGAATCGCGACATCCGCGATGAATTTTGGGTTTTTTGAATTTTTGTTTTGACTAGCGCTTCGTCGCTTTTCTCAATCAAAATTTCATTTTGATTTCGAAGACGACTCGCGGACGGGGATTGCGTCGCCTTTGGCTCCTGATCCCGTTATTCGCTAAAAATAGCCGTTTAGGCTATTTTTTAAACGCGAATAACCTTCGTCGCTTTTCTCAAAAATAGATTCGAGACTCTGATCCGCTTCGCTTTTACCAATACAAATAATTAAACATGAAAATTAAAAAAAATAATTCATTAAAATTAAACCTAATTTTTAAACTCAATATTGTCTTGTTAATCATTTCGACTTTGGTTTTTATCGTTAGCTTTAATGTTGGAAAAAGTGAAATAAATCAAGTATTTGATGCCGAATTAATTAAGTCGGCTCGACTTATTTTTGAACTCACCAAGCATGAAACTTTCATCAAAAATTCTTCACATCTTGATGAAAAACTTCATCAAAAATTTTTTAATCGCTATGATTACGAACTTCATGCTCAAGTGTGGAAAAATAATAAAATAATTTATAATTCTGGCGAATATTTAAATGCTTCAAATCCAACGGAAGAAGGCTTCAAAGATATTATAATTAATCAAGAAAATTGGCGAAGTTTTGCTTTTTTTGATAAAATAAATGACACTCGAATTTTAGTTATAGAAAAATTTCATATTCGTGAAAATTTAATTTTTGAAATCGCCCTCGCCTCTTCAATCGCTTTGTTTTTGCTATTATTTTTTATAATTATCGTGGTAATTTTGGTCGTGAACAAAGAGTTAAAATCCCTTAAAAATCTTGCCGACGAAGTTTCGCTTATCTCATTGGCAAAAATTAAAAAAATCGAAGGAAACCACTTGCCCGAAGAGCTCAAGCCCTTTATTAATTCCTTCAATTCATTAATTGAAAAACTTTTAAATTCACTTGAAAACGAAAAAAGATTTACCGATTACGCCGCACACGAACTGAACACTCCACTTACGGCGATAAGGCTTCAAGCCCAAATATTACTTAATCAAAATCATAATAAAAATCATCGTCAAGATTTTGAAAATTTGATTGAAGCGGTTGACGGAGCATCGCATTTAATCAATCAACTTCTTACTCTTTCTAGAATTAATGGTGAATTAGATAAAAATTCGATGAAAAAAATTTCGGTGATAAATTTAATTAATGAAATTATTGAAAATTTTACCAAAGAAATTTCACAAAAAAATTTAAAAATTATTAAAAATTTTGAAAACATTTCATCAAAAAATAATGTTGCGCTTCACAAAATTTATTGCCAAATTCTTTTTAAAAATTTACTCGATAACGCCATCAAATACAGCCCAGACGACAGCGAAATAACAATCGATATTGAAAAAAATATCGACAATATTTCCATAAAAATTTGCAATTACAACGACAATATTTCGTCAATCGATAGCAAAAAAGTTTTTGAAAATTTTTATCGATCGAACAAATCAAAAAACACTCGTAATATTATCGGATCAGGCTTGGGACTTGCCATCGCCAAGAAAATTGTTGAGCTTCATAACGGCTCAATAAGCTTCAATTGCGTTAAAGATAAAGTGATAATTGAAATATTTTTAAAAAATTTTTAAGCCTTAAGCATATCTTAAGAATTCCATTCTAATTTGTGGTAAATTTTTTTATTAAAATAAAATTAATTTATCAACAAATGCTAGAAAATATAACGATATTACTTCTACTGCCCGTAATCTTATCGCAATTTTCTTTTTTGGCAAAAAAATATAATTCTTGGTTTTTTGTTATTCAAATTTTGATTAGCATTATATGTCTTGAAGCCACTATTTCTCTCGCCATTTCACCCAAAATTTTCATTGTCGATTTAGGATTTTTTTCGCTAAAATTTATGTGCGATATTTATAGCTATTTCTTCGGAATCCTTGTGAGCGTAGTATGGATTTTAACAATTCTTTATTCTTATTCTTATGTTAATAAAGAAATTCATGGCAAAAAAATTACTAAATTTTTTTATTACATTTGCTTAACCATCTTTTGCACTTACGGCAACGCCTACGCCGGCAATTTAGAAACATTTTTTATATTTTATTTTTTAATGATTTTATTAACCGCACCGTTAATAATTTTGGAAATTAATAAATACACCGTGAGAGCTTATAAAATCTATTTAAAGACGCATATTTATACTTCGATTTTTTTATTTTTGCCCGCCATAATTTTGTTAAAATATTTTAAAATTAACACCGATTTTATTGCTGATGATCGCGATTTCTTGCTACAAAATCATGAATTGGCAAGTTTAATAATGTTTTTATTTATTTTTCGGAATTGCTAAAAATTGCGTTTTACCTTTTCACAAATGGATTACACGAACAACTGTTGCGCCTACTCCCGTAAGCGCTCTTTTGCATTCGGTTTCGGCGGTAAAATCTGGCTCTTTCATAATTATCAAAATTGCGGTTTATATTTATTCACTAAATTATACCAAATTTCTTTCGGAAAATTTCTTTTATTGTGGATGGATTTTTTATTTATGTGGCATCACCGCGGTCTACTCCGCCTATCGTGCCTACAAAACCACCAAATTAAAAAGTCGCTTTGCTTACTCCACAATTTCGCAATTATCTTACATTTTATCTTCAATTTTTATCGCCAATAAATTAGCGATTATGGGCGCGGTTTTGCACATAATTTCTCATTCCTTATGCAAAATTACTTTATTTTTTATCGCTGGAATTTTTAGCTCGGTCTATGGCGTTCATAGCACCAAAGATGCCACCAAACTTGCTCCACATTTAAAATTTTGGATCGCATGCTTGGCATTTTGTGGAGCCTCAATCATTGGCATACCTTATTTGCCAGGCTCTTTCGGCAAAGATTTAATGATAATTTCCGAAATGCAAACCCACCATTATTCATCGGTAATTTTCTTAATTTGCGGAAGCCTCATCAACATTCTCTACATTTTTCCAATTATTAAAGCCGGATTTTTTTCCAAAAAAATTAGCAGAAAAAGTTTAATAAAAATTCCGTTAACCATGCGTTTAGCTATAATAATAGCGGTTTCGCTAGCTATCGGCATGAGTTATTTTATTAATGATTTAATCAATTTTTTCAAAATTTATGAAGTATAAATTAAAGCAAAATTTTAGCGCTGGTTTATTGGTTTCTTTTATCGCTTTGCCCTTATGTATCGCCATTTCAGGAGCCTCAGAATTTCCGTTGCTTGCGGGCGTACTCACCGCCATAATTGGCGGGATTTTAGTTTCACAAATTAATGGTTCACAAGTTGCTATTACGGGACCGGCGGCCGGAATGATCGTGGTAATTGTTGATGCGGTCGAAAAACTCGGTAATGGCAATAATTTCGAAGGCTATAAATATACTTTATCGGCGATAGTTTTCGCTAGCATCATGCAGATTGCAACCTCTTATACCAAGCTTCCACAGCTCATGCGTAAATTTCCAGAATATATAATTCGTGGCATGATGATTGCGATTGGCACCATCGTTTTTCTTAAACAAATTTTTATTTTATGTGGGCATAAAGCACCCCGCGTAAGCACTCTTGAATTTTTTATTCATATCCCGAAGGAAGCTTTCTTGGGAGCTCATCTCGAAAGTCTCGCACTCGGAATTTTTGCGATATTTTTTATTTTATTTTGGAAAAAATATTTAGAAAAAAAATATCAAATTTGTAAAATTATTCCGGTATATTTACTAACAATTTTTATTGGCGCAATTTTGGCGCAGATATTTGATATTCAACATCATCAACATTTTATAATCAAAGCCTTCGCTGACCCACTAGAATCAAGCTTTATAGCCATTTCAAAAAATATTTCTGACACCATAAATTTTCCAAATTTTTCATTGATTTATTCACTAAAATTTTGGATTGCAACTTTTACAATTTACGCCGTCGGCTCTTTAGAAACAATACTTTCGGCAATCGCCATTGATAAAATTGATCCGCAAAAACGCCATACTAATTTATCAAAAGATATTCGGGCAATTGGCATCGGCAACGCAATCTGTGGAAGTCTCGGCGCCTTGCCGATGATTGCCGAAATCGTTCGTAGTTCCGCCAGCATTTCTTACGGCGCCACCAATAAATTTGCCAATTTTTTTCACGGAATTTGCTTGTTATTGATGATTACTTTATTACAAAAATATTTAAATTTTATTCCACTTTCTATTTTGGCTGGAATGTTGATAATCATTGCCTTAACGATGATTAATATAAAAAATCTTATTGAACATTTTCATCAAAATAAAAAAGAGTTTTTTATAATTTTAGCGATTGTTTTTTTCACTTTATATATTGATCTTTTGATGGGAATCGCAAGTGGCTTGTGCCTTCATTTTTTTGCTCACAAAAAATGGCAAAAATAATTTTAATTTTATTATTAAATCCAAAATCAATTTTAAAATTATTCTCCCCTCACCCTAACCCTCTTCCCGCAAGCGGGGAAAGGGGATTGGAAAAATTATTTCTTGTAAATCTTAACTCTTTCATCACGATATTCCTCCGAAACACAACCATAAAATTCGCGTTTTTTAATCACTCCATCGGCGCTTAAATATTCATAAAATCTGATTAATTTTTCTTTGCGGGGTTTGTATTTTTTGTCACCAATTTTCATTAAAATTTTTGCTAAAATTTTTAAGGCAATCGCTTGATTAATTTCGACTAATTTGCGTCGATTAATAATCATTAAGCCATCGGCGTTTTGCTCAATAATTTCTAGCTCATGTCCTTTCATGATTTCATCAAAAAAATCACGAGTTTTGGAAATTTCTAACGAAGCATTATAAATTCTTTTTTCGAGTAAATTTTTATCGTCAAAACTCGCTAAAAATTTACGAATTTTATTGCGTAAAAATTTTTCATCATCATTTGTTTCATCTTCG
>CAJBXX010000132.1 GCA_903959715.1 uncultured Alphaproteobacteria bacterium
AATTTCATTGCCCAATCCTTTTTGAATTTTATCTAAAAGAATTATTTTTGGAATATCAAAACTAGGGTGATTTCTTAAAATTTCAGAGAATTTTTTATCAATAACTTTGCCATATATTCTTAATACGAAAATTTCTTCATAATCACCCTCATTTCTAGATATAAAATCAGGAATTGGGAAATATTTATCTATTTGCTTTTGATAAATAAAACCAATTCCCTTACCAGAAACATCAACCCCCATTTTTAGAGTCTTCATGGCTTCCGCTAAAAATTTGTTGCGATATTTTTTTGGAGTTCCTTTGCCATCTAAATAGTCATAAGGTTTGCCATAATAAAAATTTCCATTACTTTCAAAATCAATATAATCAATTTCCTCTTTTATTTTATCTAATTTTTGATTTTGACATTGATGAATTGCGATAATTTTAGCCTGAAAATAATCATTGTGAGCGATGCAATTATTAATCGCCTCCAAACACGCCTCTTTATCATATTTATCAATAACATCATGATTGGGGAAAAGAGAGCCGTCAGGGAAGGTTTTAATTTTGTCATTCCTGATTTTAAGATAAATTTTCGGCACTTCGGTTAAAAAAGGAATTGTAAAAGTTTCGGCTCCGCCAACCTCTCCAACTCCTGAACGCCAACCCGGAAATTTGATTTTAATTTCTCCAAAATCACTCCCAAACTCACTTTTGCCAAGTAACAACATTGTTGCATTCACAATTTCCCCTTCAGCCGAAAGAATTTTAGCTTTTTTTAAAAGTGTTTTTGGTGAGTTTTTAAATTGTTCAAATTGCGAATTATTGCTTATTATTAATTTACAAGCCCTTTCCACCGCCTCCTCATCAAGATCATCAAAACTATATTCTTTATCTGGCACTTGCAAAGACCAGTCGGTTTCAGAATTATAAATTTTTTTAATAAACTTCGCGGGAAGTGAATCAAGCGATGTTTTTGATTCATTTATTCTGCAGAAACCCTTTCCTTCATATTTGGTAGGCTTTTCTTTTGCCGATTCAATTTCTAAAATAACAATCTTTTTTTCTTCTATTTCCAAATCATAAAAATCAAAAAATATTCTAGGCTCGATCATTCTTCTTAGATAAAGCTCTAGGCTCTCTTTATCATTTTTGTTATTTTTTGATTTTATTTTAGCATTTTTTATATCAAATTTTGTGCCAACAATTTTTTTAGATTTATCCTCTATCCCAAAAACTAAATAACCAAAATCTCTATGCTTTAGACATGCAGAATTAGATAAAGCCGAAATATATTCGCCAACGAGAGAAAGCTCGATATCAGTTTTAAATTCGATATACGAATCCGACTCATCTTTTTTCAAAAGTTCTTCTAATAATTTTTTTAAATCTTTCATAATTTTAAATTTTAATATTTGTGGTGAAAAAATTAAATTATTAAACGATTTTTTGCCCAGTTCCTGCCCAATCTTTAATGAAAGTTTCGATACCCTTATCGGTAAGCGGATGTTGTGCTAATTGTTTAATAACTTTGGCGGGAATAGTTGCGACATGGGCTCCGAGCTTTGCCGATTCAACAATGTGAATTGGATTTCGCACCGACGCGACCAAAACTTGCGTTTTAAAACTTTCATAATTGTCGTAAATTTCGCAAATTTCGCCGATTAAATTTAAACCATCTTGTCCGATGTCATCAAGTCTGCCGACGAAGGGTGAAACGAAAGTTGCACCGGCTTTGGCGACTAGAATCGCTTGAGCTGACGAAAAACACAGCGTTACATTGGTTTGAATTCCTTTGTTAGAAAAATAGCGACAAGCCTTGATGCCGTCCATCGTCAATGGCAATTTTATACAAACATTTTTAGCGATTTTGCTTAAAATTTCTCCTTCGCGAACCATTGATTCGTAGTCAACAGAAGCCACTTCGGCGCTTACTGGGCCTTTAACTTCTGCACAAATTTCAGCAATTACTTCTTGAAATTTTCGTCCTGATTTGGCGATTAAAGTTGGATTAGTAGTGACGCCATCAATCAATCCGTAAGCGTTGAGCTCTTTGATTTCCGAGATTTCGGCAGTATCGACAAAGAATTTCATAAATTTTAATAATTAAGGTTGGAAGAAAAATTTTTTACTTTATATTTTAAAAAAATAATTCTTCAATTCAACTTATTAAAATCACACTGATGAAAAAATTTGCGCAAATAATTTTGCCCAACGCTCTTAATGATGATTTTACTTATTTCGCCCAAGAAAATCAACAAATTGGCGATATTGTTTTAGTCGAATTTGGACGGCAAAAATTATGGGGCGTCGTGATTTCTTTGCATG
>CAJBXX010000133.1 GCA_903959715.1 uncultured Alphaproteobacteria bacterium
GCGAAATTATACGCGCCCATTCATTGCGATGACTCAACCAAGCTCTCCTTACGCCGTCCCTGGATCGGGTCATATTACTGGCAACCCCTTATCTTCTAGATACAATGATACATTGGGCGAAAATTTAAATTTTTTGAAAGAAGATTTTAAAGAATTACTTAATCTTTCGATGGGAAGCGATGAGAAGAAATTAAAAAAATTTGATAAAGAGCTAAAAAAATTAAAAACATTTATTCCCAATGTCGAAAATGAATTGGCAAAATTTTATGTTGAGAAATTGGCGAGTTCGACAGGTTTTAATTCCCAAGATCATGATTTTGACAAAATCTTTAAAAGCGATGATTCGAGAAGGCTTTTTTTAGATGCCTTAAAAGAAAATGTCAAAAATGAAGTTAGAGATAAGTTTAATAATGAGGCTAGGGGGAAATTTTTAATAGGTGGAGATTTAGAAGCATTTGAAATTTTGAAAAATAAATCACCAATTTTTGATCCTTCAAAGCAAAATGATAATATTAAAAATTATGCTAGACAGGCGTTGGACGAGTTATCTAAATTGCCACAAAACAGAGATCATAAAGATTTTTTGAAAAAGTTAAAGCAAGAATTTGAATCTTTGGAATCGCAAAGCGTTGATTCGATGATGGTAAGATCTACAATTTCTCAAAAAGCAAATGGCTTAACCAGAGAAATTCGTAAAACTTTTCAACAAGATAATGAATTTTTGAAAAATCTTAACAAAGAGCATTTGAGTTTTGAAAGAGAAGATACCATTGAAAAATTGATTGAAATACAAAAAAGATTAGATCAATACGAGCCTTTTTTTGCAGATAGTAATTCGCAGAGTCGTGGCTCGGAAGCTAGATCTTCGAGCCAAACTTCCGTTTTATCGAGGGCGTCTTCTTTTTCAGTAAGAAGAACTTCTGGTTCCGCGATGAGTAAAGTTTCGGCAGATAGAAGCTACTCTGGTGATGGCTTTGAAGCAATAAATATTTATAAAGAAGTTAAAAATTTAATGGCAAAAATTATAAAAACAAATCCCGAAGTAGAAACCGCAATAGAAGAATATAAATCTCAATCTCAATCAGGTTATAGTTTTGTAAAGCCTACTGCAAAAAAATCTAATGTGGAAATGCTTCTTGAACAATTGACAAGAGATGAGAAGACGCAATTGCTTAATAAGTTAACTAATGAAGGCACAACAATTTCCCTCTCTTCTGATCAGCAATTTTCAAGCACTAGGCAAGCTTCGGAAGGTCCAAGCTCGATTACTAGAGTCCTGAGCACTAGGGAAGCTTCTCTTCGTAGTCAAACTCCTGATAGTCAAAATAGTGTTGGAAGTTCATTATAATTTAGCAAAGAAATTATTATAAATTTTCATTAAAATTAATAATAAAAATTCTCGAAAAAAAATTTGCAAAATCTAAATAATCAGGCAAAATGTGAATATAAATATTTTCAAGCTTAATTTTTTCACAAATGATTTCTAAAAAATTCGTATATTCTTTTGGCGACGGCAATTCCGAAGGCGATGCCTCGATGAAAAATCTTTTAGGAGGCAAGGGCGCTAATTTGGCAGAAATGTCGAAAATGGGTTTGCCGGTCCCGCTTGGCTTCACCATTACCACCGAGGTTTGTGATGCTTATTATAAAAATAAAAAATCTTTCCCCGCCGAATTAAAAATCCAAGTTGAAAATGCTTTAAATTTTATTGAAAATAAAATCGGTGCTAAATTTGGCGATGAGCAAAATCCACTTTTATTTTCGGTGCGATCAGGTGCCCGCGCCTCAATGCCGGGAATGATGGATACGGTTTTAAATTTAGGCTTAAATGACAAAACTGTTTTGGGTTTAGCGAAAAATAGTGATAATAAAAGATTCGCCTTTGATTCTTACCGACGCTTTATTCAGATGTATTCCGATGTGGTTTTGGGAGTCGATCACTATAATTTTGAAGTAATTTTTGATGATAAAAAACAAGAATTCGGCGCGTTAAACGATACTGATTTAAATGCCGAACAACTTGAAGAAATTGTTGAAATTTTTAAAGCCGAAGTCAAAAAAGAATTAGGTCATGATTTTCCGCAATCCGTTCACCAACAATTGTGGGGAGCGATTGAGGCGGTTTTTGCTTCATGGATGAATGATCGCGCCATTACTTACCGTTCGCTCAACAATATTCCTGCTGAATGGGGAACTGCGGTTAATGTGCAATCGATGGTTTTTGGCAATATGGGCGAAACCTCGGCGACCGGAGTTGCCTTTACGCGCAATCCATCGACAGGCGCCAAAGAACTTTACGGCGAATATTTAATTAACGCACAAGGTGAAGATGTCGTCGCCGGAATTCGCACTCCGCAATCAATTACAATTCAAGGCAAAGAGCAATTAAATTCAGTGTTGCCATCGATGCAAGAAACCATGCCCGATGTTTTTTTAGAGCTTGAAAAAATTTATAAAAAACTCGAATTGCATTATCGCGATATGCAAGATATCGAATTTACTGTCCAAAATAAAAAATTATGGATGCTCCAAACCCGCTCTGGTAAAAGGACGGCGCACGCTGCCGTAAAAATCGCCGTCGATATGGTGAATGAAAAATTGATCGATAAAAATGAAGCTTTGCTTCGCATTGATCCAGCGAGTCTTGATCAACTTTTGCATCCAACTCTTGATCCAAAAGCACAAGTTAAAATTATTGCTAAAGGCTTGCCAGCATCTCCTGGTGCCGCTTCGGGCATTGTAGTATTTTCATCGCAAGAAGCCGAGCGTCGCTTCGAAAATGGTGATAAAGTAATTTTGGTGCGAGTTGAAACCAGCCCCGAAGACATCAAGGGCATGCATGTTTCGCAAGGAATTTTAACGGCACGCGGTGGCATGACATCTCACGCGGCGGTTGTGGCTCGAGGCATGGGAACGCCTTGTGTTTCTGGTGCCACAGGTTTGCATGTTGATAATTCGGGTAAATTTTTTAGTGCCAATGGCGTTAAAGTTAAAGAGGGTGAATTGATAACAATCAATGGCTCAAATGGTGATGTTATTATTGGCAATGTGCCAACGCTAAAACCAAATTTATCGGGTGATTTTGAAACGATTATGCTTTGGGCTGATGAGGTTCGCAGTCTTAGAGTGCGAACTAACGCCGAAACTCCGCTTGATTGTCAAGTGGCGCGTGATTTTGGTGCCGAAGGAGTTGGTTTATGCCGAACCGAGCATATGTTTTTTAACGAAGATCGCATCATCGCGGTGCGTCAAATGATATTGGCAGAAAATCTTGAAGGTCGCAAAAAAGCTCTAGAAAAGTTATTGCCAATGCAAAGAAAAGATTTCGTCGAAATATTCAAAATTATGGCGGGATTGCCCGTCACTATTCGTTTGCTTGACCCACCACTTCACGAATTTTTGCCTCACAAAGAAAGTGAAATTCAAGAAGTAGCAAAAGTTGCGGGAGTTGAGGTTGATTATGTCAAATATCGAACTCAACAATTACAAGAACAAAATCCAATGCTTGGTCATCGCGGTTGTAGGCTCGGAATTTCTTATCCAGAAATTTACGAAATGCAAGTGCGTGCTATTTTTGAAGCGGCGACAATTGTTAAAAAAGAAACGCAAAAAGATGTTTTGCTCGAAGTTATGATACCATTGGTTGCAACGCGTAAAGAAATTCAAATTATGCGTCAATTGGTTATCGATGTTGAGAAAGCGGTAGTAGCAGAGCAGGGCGTTGAGCTAAAATATATGGTTGGCACCATGATTGAATTGCCTCGGGCGGCGTTGATTGCCGATAAAATCGCCGAAGAAGCCGAATTTTTTAGTTTCGGAACCAACGATTTAACTCAAACCACTTTTGGATTATCGCGCGATGATGCTGGAAATTTCTTAGGACATTATCAAAAAGCCGGAATTTTAGAAAAAGATCCATTCGCCGAACTTGACCAAGAAGGAGTAGGAGAGCTTATAAAAATCGCAACGCAAAAAGGCAAGCAAACGCGTCAAAATATTAAGCTTGGAATTTGCGGTGAACATGGCGGAAATCCTGCTTCGATTGAATTTTGTCACAATGTTGGGTTACATTATGTTTCATGTTCGCCATATCGAGTTCCGATTGCAAGGCTTTCGGCGGCTCGTGCAGTTTTAAAAAATAAAAACTTTAAAAAATAATAACAATTTTTAATTAATAAAATTTTTTGTAAGTTTTGTTAAAAAAAATCAATAATTTTTTAAATCAATAAAATGAAGCACATATTATTAATTTTATCAAAAATTTAATAATATTATTCACAGTTTGAAATTTTTTGTTAAAATAAAAACTTGATAATTTATCAAAAAATAATAACAAAATAAAACTCAATTATGAATAATTTTTATAAAATCGTTAAAAAAAATATCATCAAAATTTCAACTGTAATTTTGTTTTTTGTGCTTAGTTCAAATAGTGCGTGCGAGGATCAAAATAATAGACATGACAATGGTCGCGGGCGTGGTTTTGGATTTGAATCGGCTAAATTTTATCAAAATACAAAATAGGTTTGTTGCAAATTAAATTTGCTTGCTACGCATTAAATTTGCTTCGCAAATTTAGCTTAATATTGAATCGCTTCGTCGCGAATGAATCGCGACATTCGCGATGAAATTTCTCACCCTCTCCCCGCAAGCGGGGCGAGGGTTTGGGTGGCTTACAAAACTACATTTAGAAAAAACTCATCAAGCTTTCGGTGCCATAGCTCTCCCCTTGAGGGTTATTTGCGTTAAAAAAATAGCCTAAACGGCTATTTTTAGCAAATAACGGGATTAGGAGCGAAGGCGACGCAATCCCTGGGGCGAGTCGTCTTCGAAATCAAAATGAATATTTTGATTGAGAAAAGCGACGAAGCCTTGCGTTAAAAAAATAGCCTAAACGGCTATTTTTAGCAAATAACGGGATTAGGAGCGAAGGCGACGCAATCCCTGGGGCGAGTCGTCTTCGAAATCAAAATGAATATTTTGATTGAGAAAAGCGACGAAGCAATGA
>CAJBXX010000134.1 GCA_903959715.1 uncultured Alphaproteobacteria bacterium
AAATTCCTCGGCAAAAATTGTTAAAAAAATCATTTTTATCAGCCATAAAAAAGTTATTTCAAAATTAGGAAATTTGGGGTCGAAAACTAAAAAATTGCCAAAAGTGCCAAGGGCTAGGAGTATTATTAATAAAGGCGCGAAGAGTTTTATTGTTTGGATAAAAATATTTTTGTAATCGCTTAATTTTCTTGGTGGATTGTAAGCAAAAAATAATAAAAAAATGGCAATAAGTGGCTTGTCGAAATTTAGCCATAAATCAAAATTTGAGGAATTTTTACTTAATTTAATATTGGTCAAGAGCTCAATATTATCAACGCTTGGAAGTTGGTGTGAAAAACTAAGAATGGTGATAATAATAATGCCAAAATATATAAAAACTTTATGTGACGAAGGCGATTTTTTTTGATAAAAACTATAAACTAAAAATCCAAATAATATAATTATTAAGCAAGATAAAAGATTAATAACGCCAGCAATTAGAGCGGTCGCCAAGGAGAATGAAAAGAAAATTATTGGTAATTTTTTGGTCTTTGTGCAATAAAAACTTATTAAATTTATAATCAAAAAAATCAAAGAAAAATAAGAAAAAATTTGATTGGAAAAAAAATTTAACATGAATTTTTAAAGCAATTTTTTGTTTTTAAAATTAGGATTATTTTCCTTTCCCTTGCCTTTTTAATAAGTTTTCTTGAGATTTATTGACTTGCAAAGCGGGATTGGAAGATGGTTGTTTCAAACCTTGTTGCAATTGTCCAATTTGACCCGATAAAGAAACGATTTGATTGCCACTTGAAATTGCCGTTGATGAAGAAGGTGCTAGAGATTGGCTTGCAAAAGCCAGCCCCAAAGCCAAAACTTTAGTTATTGTAATAGCGGGCAAGGCATCGTCATTTGGATGAAATTCGAGCGTTCTCTGTTCCCAAGATTGTGGCGATTGGCATATTCCACTTTTTATTGAACTTGAAGTAAGCGCTTCCAAATCTCGATCAGAAATTTTCTTTTTCGAAAGAGCTTCGGGAGCTTCTATTGATTCATCTCTTGATGGGGATGTTATTGATTTAATTCCTTTCCATGATACTGGCGAAATTTTTCCTCTAAATTCGGTGATGACATCTATTTGAGATGGGTCGGTTATGGGCTCAATGAATTGTCCATGAAGTTTACCACCATTTTTTAATGTCCACGAGTTAAGAAAAAATGAGCCAATTACTCCAAATTTTTTTAAATCTAAATTGCTAATATGGGCATTATTTTCGGGACCATAATTTATAACGGCGATTGCTTCAAGTCTTGTTGCTAAATTTCTAGTAACTCTTTCTTGATATTGTTGAGGATTTTGAATTAGCTCATTTAGTAGTTCCGAAGTTAACTCAAGACACTTTCCGAAATAAATGAAATTGCCTTTTGAAGCATAAATTTCTGGTGTTGTAGTTATTTTGTGATCATCAAATTTTTCTATAAGCTCTCTTCTTTGTCTTTGGGCGTCTTTTCCATGAGTCTCCTTGGTGGCAATCATTAAAATTCTACCAACCCCATCTTGAGTAGGAACATAAGCTCCGTGAAATACTCCTTGAATGCTAAATAATGGAAGAATATCGTTTGGATTGGCAAAAGTTGTTGCCAAATCTTTATTAACAATAATATCCACTTCTTTTTGAACCGTTACGGTTTCAGGGTGATCGCCTTTAAAACCCATGCTCACAATTGGTTTTGCAAAATCACGAAGAGACGCTAAATGCAAGGTGTCATTATCAATTAATATATTCATTTTATCATAAAGACCTTTCCAATCTTTATTATCCCTTGGTAGTTTTTTGATTAATTGATTAATTGTGGCGAATTTAAAACCACTCTCTTTTAGAAAAGCAAAATAGGCTTTATCTTTTATTCCGGATTCGGCGGGAGTTTTTTGCGATTTTAAAATGCCCAAAGTAGTTTCGTCGGTGACAAAAATTGCATCGGAAGAGCTCTTTTTTGCAATGGCGGACCATTCGGGAGAGTTGCATAACAAAGAAAGAAAATCCGAATTATCATTTTGCTCTCTTAAAAAAATAAAATCGTAGAATCTGATTTCTGGATCTCTTAATGAATTTGGAGCCGCTGAAGCAACCTCTTCATATTGCCTCTCCATGCGAGTTTGATCTGTTCGTGTAAAGCGACTTTTTGTCATAAATTATTTATTATTTTGATATTGTATTTTAAATAAAAAAAGTTTTTTTATAAGCAAATCGTGGTGCAAATTTGCCTAAAAATTTTCTTAAAATTATTTTTATAAAATAGCCAAAGCTTGATTTAAATCTTGAATAATATCTTCAAAATCTTCAATTCCAATCGAAAGCCTGATATAATCTTCGCTTACTCCCGTCGCAATTTGTTCATCTTTTGATAATTGTTGATGCGTCGTTGAAGCGGGATGAATCACCAATGATTTGGCATCGCCAACATTGGCAACTAAAGAAAATAATTTGAGGTTATCAATAAATTTAATTCCCGCCTCTTTTCCGCCTTTAATACCAAAGCCGATTATTGAGCTGGTGCCCTTCGGCATGTATTTTTTTGCTTTTAGATATTCGCTACTCGATGGCAAATTTGGATAATTAACCCAAGAAACTTTCGAATGTTTTTCTAAAAATTCCGCAACCTTTAAAGCATTCTCCGAATGTCTCGCCATCCTTAAATGCAAGGTTTCTAAGCCTTGTAAAAATAAAAATGAATTGAAAGGCGAAATGGCGCAACCAATATCACGCAATAAAGTTACTCTGGCTTTAATGATGTAAGCGATATTGCCGAGAGGAGCTAGAGCCTCAACGAAATTAAGATTGTGATAACTTTTGTCGGGATCGGCGATTAGTGGAAATTTACTTTTGCCATTTTCTTGAATCGTCCAATCAAATTTTCCTGAATCAACAATAAGTCCGCCGATTGAAGTGCCGTGTCCGCCAATAAATTTTGTCGCCGAATAAACTATAATATCGACACCGTGATTGAAGGGCTTAAAAATATATGGACTCAAAGTATTGTCGAGAATGAAGGGTAAATTATGCGAATGAGCAATTTTTGCAACTCCTTCGAAATCAGTAATATTAAGCTTCGGATTGCCAATTGACTCGGCATAAATCAACTTAGTTTTGTGATTAACATATTTCGAAATTTCTTCGGGTTTGTTGGAATCGACAAAATGCGTTGTAATTCCAAGCCTTGCGAGAGTATGTTTAAGCAAGTTATAAGTTCCGCCATATAAATTATCGAAAGCGATAATTTCATCTCCAGCTTGAGCAATATTTAAAATCGCCAAAGAAATGGCGGACTGCCCCGAAGACACGGCGAGAGCGCCGACTCCGCCTTCCAATTCCGCGATTCTTTTTTCAAAAACATCGGTGGTTGGATTCATCAATCTCGTATAAATATTGCCAAATTCTTTTAGTGAAAAAAGATTACCGGCATGTTCGGCGTTTTTAAAATTATATGAGGTTGTTTGATAGATGGGAACGGCTCTAGAGCCAGTAGTTGGGTCGGGAGTTTGTCCGCCATGAAGTAAAATTGAATCATCTTTAAGTTTCATAAATAAATTATTTTAATTTGATAAAAATATTCTAAAAATTGAGAATATGTAAAAGAGAAATTGAGGATGTTATTTACAACAACAAAGCGCGCCGAGCGTTATGCTTTTAATTGAACCTGAAGATGTTTTGATAATTTTGACTAATTGCATTTTAATTTGTTTTTTAATAATTTATTTTAAAATTTAATAATTTCAATAAATTTTTTTAATTTGTTTTTAAAATTAAGATTTTTAAAATTGTAAAAAAAATGTTAAATTTTGAAAATAGTTTTCACGATCAATTTTCTGACGATTTTTATCAAAAAATCGCTCCAAAAAATTTCTCCAAAGCAGATTTGGTGCATTTCAACGCCGATTTAGCTCATGAATTAAATATTAACAAAAAAGATTTAAAAAAATCAGAAATTAAACAAATTTTTTGCGGGCAAAAAATTCATGCGACTTCAATTCCAATCGCATTGGCTTACGGGGGTCATCAATTCGGCAATTTTGTCCCACAACTTGGCGATGGTCGTGCCGTTTTGCTTGGCGAAGTTGTGAGTAATTCTCAACGCTTCGACATTCAATTAAAAGGTAGTGGGCCAACTAAATATTCTCGCAGGGGTGATGGGCTCATGACTTTGGGTTCGGCAATTCGCGAATTAATTATCGGCGAAGCTTTACATTATTTGCAAATTCCGGCGACAAGAATTTTGACTTTGTGCATAACTAACGAGTCAGTTTATCGCGAGGAAATCAATATGGGAGCGGTTATTTCACGAGTTGCTAAAAGTCATATTCGCGTTGGGACTTTTGAATATTTTGCTTCGAAAGGCAACAAGCAAGCCATTCAACAGCTTTGTGATTGCGTAATAAATCGTCATTTTCCCCAAGAAAATTCTTCAACAAAATCGCTTACAAAATTATTTAGCGATATTGTTTTTGCTCAAGCAAATTTGATTGCAAAATTGCAGGCAAATGGCTTCATTCATGGCGTCATGAATAGTGATAATATGGCGATAAGCGGGCAAGCAATTGATTTTGGACCTTGTGCTTTTTTGGATGAATATAATGAAAAAAAAGTTTTTAGTGCCATTGATAGAAATGGTCGTTACGCCTACGGAAATCAAGCTAAAATAGCCCAATGGAATTTGTGGATTTTGGCAAATTGTTTGTCTCTAATTCATCAAAACTCACAAGAATTATTGGAAATTTTAAATTTATTTGAAAAAGAATTTGATGAAAAATATCAAAAAATTATGGCGAAAAAATTGGGTTTTGAAAAGCAAATTCCACAAAAATTAATCGATGATTTTTTAAAAATTTTGCAACAAAAAAATTGTGATTATCACCAAAGCTTTTTTAATTTAAGCGATGATTTATTGCGTCAAGAACCCTTGATAATAGCGGGCGAAGAATATCATAAATGGTTTTCATTTTGGCAAAATTTATTGCAACAAGAATATGATTTTGGCGATAAAAATATTTTAAAGAAAATTGCCAAAAAAATGCGAGAAAATAATCCATTTATAATCGCTCGCAATCACATTGTTCAAGAAGTTATTGATGCTGGCAATAATTTAGATTTTCGACCGCTTGAAAATTTTTTAAAAATTTTGAAAAAACCTTTTAATTTTGATGAAAAAAATATTTTTTATCATACGCCTCCAACTAGAGAACAGAAGGTTTTGCGAACTTTTTGTGGGACTTAAAATATTTAAAAATTAATCAATTTAATATCGTTAAATTTTAAAATGACAGAGGCGAAAAAAATTAAAATTACTAATCAAAAAGGTGAAAATTTTTCATTATTTTTTAAAAAAATTTCTAATTTAAGTGATGAAGAATTGCAAAATTTAATTGAAAAATTATCCGATGAAAATGAGTTTAAAAATTCAAATGAAGAAGGGGTTTTTTACAAAAACTCAACCGCAAAAAATCCTTTAACATTTAAGGATATGGGATTGTTAGAAGATATTAAAAATTATCAAAAGACTGGCAAGAGTAGCGATGAAAGCCTGTTATCTTCTTATGCTTTATTTTCAAATGATTATAAAATTATTGGTTATATGGTTTTCTATTTTTACGATGGAATAATTGAGCCTGATGGTATTATTTTTAAAGATTTAAGAGGAAGGCGGGCGACATTTGCTATAGTGGCGTGCTTACTTAGCGAGGCATTTCAAGAAATTAAAAATCGAGGAAAATTGCATGAATATAAAAAATTATATGCAACGGTTCATCCGCAAAATTTGGCTTCGATAAGAATTCTTGAAAAACTTGGCTTTAATTTTGAAGAATTTTCCAAAGACAATAACGGAAATAATTTTATAAAAAGTCCTTTAATAAAAGACCAAAATAAGCTACTCTTAGTTGAAGTTCAGCATAATTTAAATGAGGCAAATAAAAGCCCAAAAGACAGCGAAAAATATAGATTTAGATTGATCGCGAGTAATGAAGAAAATTTGCCAAAATTATTTAAAAAACTAATTTCTATATTAGAACAATATACCGATTATTCGTCGGGAATAGAGTTTTTGCGTAAAAAAAATTAAAATATCTGCGTTGATATTTTTGTTTTTTGTCCTGACCATTTTTAAAATTTTTTAAATGCTTAATTATAAAATTACTAACTTCATCATCTTAAAAAACCTTTTTTTCGGTATTCTCAACCACTATTCCCAATATTTCCGATACTTTAGCTGATAAAATATAATTCGGCCCTCTGCCTTCTATTAGCTTTTCTTTAGCAAGTTTTCTTGCCTCATCCTCATCAACTTCCACACCTCGCTTTTTTTGAATTTTATCTAAAAGAATTATTTTTGGAATATCAAAACTATGGTGATTCCTTAAAATTTCAGAGAATTTTTAATTATTATTTAAACTTTATAAATCACTTTATGATTTACTTTATAAATCACTTTATGATCAATTTTTTGGATCCAGTGTTTTCATGGGTTAAGAGGGTATTTATCTTTAATTTATCTTTAATTTATCTTTAATTTATCTTTTTTAAACCATAAACAATTTTTTCTGGAACCTATCTTGTAAATTAAATTTAATTTTTTGAGCTTAGTTAATATATTTTGAATTTTTTCATCTTTTTTCTCGCGTGTCAAGGTTGTGGAAAGCATAAAGTAACAAACCCCATCTATATCTCGACGCCTTGCGCCAGAAGGGAAAGCTTCTAATAATTTTAAAATCTTTGTTTCTATTTCTGCATTTGAAGCACCTTTTTTATTAATATAATCAGCTTTTTGATCCAATATTTCCGCCACTTTCATTGATAAAATATAATTCGGTCTTCTACCTTCAATTAGCTTTTCTTTTTGAAGTTTTTTTACATCATTTTCATCAATTTCATTACCTAATCCTTTTTGAATTTTATCTAAAAGAATTATTTTTGGAATATCAAAACTAGGGTGATTTCTTAAAATTTCAGAGAATTTTTTATCAATAACTTTGCCATATATTCTTAA
>CAJBXX010000135.1 GCA_903959715.1 uncultured Alphaproteobacteria bacterium
AAAGAAAAATTTGCCGATTATTTTAAAAATTTTTCTTCGCAAAAAATTTCAATTCAAATCGATAAAAGAACTACAAACTACTGGATTTGCGAGATTTTTGAAAAAAATAATATTAAATATTTTCATAAAAATTGTCCGATTGAAATTTTAAAAGCCGTCAAAAATTCTCAAGAAATAATTGGAGCAAAAAAATCGCATTATCATGATGCTCTTGCGTTAACAAAGTTTTTATTTTGGCTTTATGAATCGCAAAAAAAATATCAAATAATTTCCGAAATTTCGGCGCAAGAAAAATTGCTTGAATTGCGTCAAAGATCTGATCATTTTCTTTATCCAAGTTTTGAAACTATTTCAGGTTTTGAAGCCAACGGAGCTATAATTCACTACCGCTCAACCCCGCAAAGTAATAAAGAATTTTTTGGAAATTCTTTATATTTATTCGATTCGGGTGGGCAGTATTTTGGTGATAATTTTTGTGGAACAACCGATGTTACGCGAACCGTTGCCATTGGCAAACCTAACTCAGAAATGATTGAAGATTATACGCGAGTTTTAAAGGGTCACATTGCTTTGGCTCGAATTAAATTCCCGCAAGGCACTAGCGGTTCACAACTTGACATTCTAGCGCGTTCGCATCTTTGGAATGTTGGAAAAAATTATGATCACGGCACGGGGCATGGCGTCGGAAGCTTCTTATCAGTGCATGAAGGACCCTGCTCGATTAGTAAAAATTCACATCAAGCTTTGCAAATTGGCATGATTTTATCAAATGAACCAGGATTTTATAAAGAAGGTGAATATGGGATTCGCTTAGAAAATCTTATGTTGGTCAAAGAATTTGATGCAAAATTTTTATGCTTTGAAACTTTAACTTTGGTGCCGTTTGACTTGAGTTTAATTGATTTTAAAATGCTCACCTACCCAGAAAAGAAGTGGCTCGCCGAGTATCATCAAAATATTTTACACATTATTGGCGAAGAGTTGAATTATCAAGAATTGTCGTGGTTTATGTCAAATTATTGCGAACTAAAAGTTCTAGATTTTTAGAAGTTCTTTGGCATTAATTAAATTAAATTTTTTGTCATTTTCACGACAAAAAAAATCAATTTTTTTAACGATTTGATTTACGGAAGATTGGTTCGGTGAAATATTGCCAAAAATAAAATTTATAATTTGATTTGATAAATCAATTTGTTTTCTTGTTAAAATATTGATAAAAATTTGTTTTAATGAATCAAGCGAGGCTTGATTTATCTGGCACGAGGCGATATTTTTTAATCGCGATTGCAAATCTTTTAGTTCAAAAATTTTATTTTCATTAAAAATTAAAATCAAAAATGCTTTACTCTCTGTAGCGCAATTTAAATATTGCAAAAGCTTTTCCTCATCTGTAATTTGGCAAAAATTATCAATTATAAAAAAGCCATTTTCATAAAAAATTTTTAAAGGATTTTCAAAATTAATTTGCTCTGCGGAAATAAAATTTATTTGATATTTTTGAGCAAAAATATTGAGCAAATGTGTTTTTCCGCAACCGCTTTCACCCTTTAAAATCATGGATTTAAGGAGATCTTGTTGATAATTATTTTGTTTAAAAAAATTATCTAAAAAATTGTAAGCATCGATATTTTCGGGAAGCCTTAAAAAATCATCAATTTTAAAATTATCGATATTTTTGGAATCGTAAAAATCAAAAAATAATTGGCTCACGATTTTTATTCAATAACTTTGGGAACGGCAAAATAACCGTAAATTTTTTTTGGAGCGTTTTTCAAAATATCTTCTGAAATATTGCCATCACTCACTTCGTCGGCGTTTAAATGCAAAGGTTCGTTATGGACATTAATCATTGGCTCGATATTATCGGTGTTAACTTCGTTGAGTTTTTCAATCCAATTGATAACATTTTCAATTTGATTTGCCAAAATTTCTTTCTCATCATTGATTTCAATTTGAGCGAGGCGAGAAATCTTTTCAATATCTTTTTGTGTAATTTTTGCCATATTTTATTTATGATTTATAAGGAAATAAGTGATTGTAAAAAAATTTTACCAACCAAAGGGCGTTTACTCGCTCTTGATGTTGGCACTAAAAAAATTGGAGTTGCGATTTGCGATGAAACGCAAACAATTGCAACGCCGAAGCTTATAATTAAGCGTCAAAGTAATCTAAAAGATTTTGCCACACTTTTATCAATAATTCAAGAAAATCCTGTGATAGCTATAATTTTTGGCTTTCCCATCAAAATGGACGGCTCGGAAAATTTGATGTCAGATTTCGTCTTGAAATTTGTTAAAAATTTTGAGGATTTTTTGCAAAATTTATCAATAAAAAATATAGTTTTGGTTGTTTTTGATGAAAGATTATCGAGTTTTAAAGCGCGGGATTTTGTCAATAAAAGCATGAAAAAATCAGCAAAAAAAGATTATGATGATATTTCCGCGAGCCTTATTCTAGAGCACTTCCTTAATGATTTGCGTCAAAGCTAAAATTAAATCATCAATCATTTTTTGAGTGTGTAAAGCGCTCGGAGTAATGCGCAATCTTTCATCGCCCTTTGCCACCGTTGGATAATTAATATGTTGAATATAAATATTAAAATTTTCCAAAAGTTTTTGTGAAATAATTTTAGCTTTTTTGGCATCGCCAATACGAACCGAAACGATGTGGGAGTTGTTTTCAAAAATATTTATTTTATTTTCCAAAAGTCTTTTTTTAACTTCACGCACATTGCTAAAAAGTTTTTCTCTTTCAGCGGTGCTAACCATCAAATGTTCAATATTATTCTTGACAGCAATGGCAATGCTTGGAGGCATTGAAGTGCTAAATATAAAAGATGAGGCGTAAGAGCGAATGGCATCAATTATTATGGCGGAAGAGGCGATGTAGCCTCCAACAGCGCCAAAGCCTTTGGCAAATGTGCCTTGAATGATATCGATATGATTTTGTAATTCTAATTTTTCGACTAAACCCGCTCCGCGATTACCGTAAAGTCCGACGGCGTGAACTTCATCGATATAAGTTAAAGCTTGATATTTTTTGGCAATTTCAACGATTTCGGCAATTTTCCCAAAGTCGCCATCCATTGAATAGACTGATTCGAAGATGATTATTTTGGGTTGAGATAAATCGTAATTTTTCAATAATTCTGCAAGATGATCTAAATCATTGTGGCGAAAAATATGTTTTTTGGCACCGCTGTTTCTAATGCCCGCAATAATTGAGGCGTGATTTTTAGCGTCAGAAAAAATTACTAAATTAGGAATAATTTTGACTAAAGCTTGAATGGTACCATCGTTGGCGGTGTAGCCCGAAGAAAAAACTAAGCCACTTGATTTATGGTGTAAATCGGCGACGATTTTTTCCAAAGCCACAATTGGCGAATTATTTCCTGAAATATTGCGCGTTCCGCCCGAGCCAATTCCGTAGTCTTCAAGTGCTTTTTTTGCTTGCAAAATTGCTTGTGGATTTTGCCCCATTCCCAAATAATCATTTGAGCACCAAACAACAATTTTTTTACCATTTTTTTTATTGAGGGCAAACGGAAATTCTCCGCAAATTCTGGCGATATCAACAAATTCACGATAACGATTTTCGTTTTTTAAATCTTCGATTGCTTTGATGAAATATTTTTCAAAATTTTGCGACATATTTTTAAAATTTTGTAATATTTTATAATTCCAAACTGTTTTGCACAAGTTTTTTTTGTGGCTTTAGTGGCTTTTTTTTAATAATTAAAATTAAGCCAAATAAAATAATTAAAGATCCGATAAAAACCCAAATATCAATTTTTTCATTAAAGACAAAATATGCTACAAAACTTGTAAATATTAAACGAGAAAAATCAAATGGCTGTAAGAATGATAGCTCATTTTTGCTATAAGCTTCGGCGATTAATTTATATGAAATATTAGAAATAATGCCGAGAATAAAAAATTCAATAAAAGCGGTAAAATCAAGCGGAGCTAAATATGGAAGAGCAAAAGGCATCGAAAAAATAAACATAAAAAATGTCATGTGAGCGACTATGGTTCTAGGTTTATCAGTTTTTGTCATGGTTTTGACGATTAAATTTGATATCGTCCAAAAAATAATTGAACAAAATGAAAAAATATAACCCTCGTCAAATTTATGGAAGCCGGGACGAAGAATTATTATGACGCCAACAAAACTTACAAAGCTTGCCATAAAAATATTTTTTGAAATTTTTTCTTTTAAAAAAATCATTGAGGCAATGGTGGTGACGATTGGCGTTAAAAAACTTAACGAAACCGCCTCCGACAACGGAATTGAGTTAATGGCATAAAACCAAAAAAACATTGAAATTGTGCCATTTCCGCCACGAAAAACATGTAAATAAATGTTTTTGGTTTGAAAAATAGTGCCACGATTTTTTATAAATTGCGGTAAAAGAAAAATCAAACCAAAAAAATTTCGCATCATGACGATGAAAAAAATATGAAATTGTTGATTAAGGTGACGAACTAGAGCAACAACGATTGAAAGTAAAAAACATGATAAAATAATTTCAGAAATTCCACGATAATTTTGCTCATGATTTATTTGCGAGGAAAAAAAATTTTTAATTTTTTTACGCATAATTTTTTATTTTTTTATAAAAATTTATGGCATTCGCATCGGCATTTATTTTAGAAAAATTTAAAGATTCAATAAAAACTCCTTCTAAATTGCGAGCTCGTGAGAGTGCGACATAGCTTTGTCCGGGGCTAAAACTATCTGATAAATCGCATGAAATTTTGTCGAGAGTTAAGCCTTGCGATTTATGAATTGTGATCGCCCAAGCTAGAATTAATGGAATTTGAGAAATCGATGCCTCAACTTTATTAACGCGAGTTTCAGCGTCAAATTTTTCTAAAAGCCATTCTTCGGGTGAGATTGTAAAGGTCTTGGAGTTAGCGAATTCAACGATCGGATATAGTTTTTTTGTTGAAAAATCTTTTACAATTCCAAGAGAGCCATTAATAATTCCTTCTTTTTGTAAAGTATTTTTTATCATCATTACTTGGGCTCCAACCTTGAGTTTCAAGGATTGATAAGCAATACAATTTTTTTTCAAAAAATCAATTTTATAAGCATCGCCCTTATATTCCGCTTGAAAAACTTGTTCAGGATTTGGAATATTTTTTAAATATTTATTATTTACAAATTCAACTTTAGCGTTGTGAGTGGTTAGAATTGTAGGTTGGATTGCAGAATTATTATCAGTTATTTTAATACGCGATTCGAGAATTTTTTTATCTTCAGCGTCGACAATTCCAAAGCGTAAATTATTTAAAAGTTTAATAAATTTTTCATCGGATTGGCGAAAAATTTTATCTAAAATTATATTATGAAAATTGAGGTCGTCCCAAGTTTTTGAATCAAAGCAAAAATTTGATGAAGTGTTGTCGCGATTGATTGGAGGAAGTTGTAAAAAATCTCCAAAAAATAACATTTGCATCCCGCCCAT
>CAJBXX010000136.1 GCA_903959715.1 uncultured Alphaproteobacteria bacterium
AAGCTCTCACCATCGAACAAATTTCCAAAGCTTGATCGCGCAAGCAATGACCATCTTCGAGCAACATTAATTCCTGATTTTTTAATTCTTTAATTTGAATTTTTGATTTTTTCGAAAATGGATGACCCTTCGGCGTTGCCAATAAAAATTTCTCACTAAAAATTTTTTCGCCAATCAAATTATCGTCGGCAATCGGCATGGCGAGTAAGCAGAAATCAAGTTCTCCACTTTTTAATTTGGCAATTAATTCATCACTTTTAGCTTCGATTAAAAAAATTTTTAAATGCGGAAATTTTTTGTGAATATTTTTGACAAAATTTGGTAAAAAATATGAAGCCACGGTTGGAAAGGCTCCAATCCTGATTTCGCCCTTATGCGGATCTTTAGAATTTTTGGCAATCATTTTAATTTCTTCGCTTTCTTGCAAAATAATTTCGGCTTTTTTAATAATTTCGGCGCCGACGGGAGTGATTAAAAAATTTTGTTTATCGCGTTCAAAAATTTCAACGCCAAGCGTTTCTTCGAGCTTTTTAATTTGCATACTAAGTGCCGGCTGACTTACAAAAACCTTTGCTGAAGCTCTTGCAAAATTTTTTTCACGCGCCACTTCAACGATATATTTTAAATCTCTAAGGTTCATAAGAAAAACTTATTAAAATGATTAAAACAATATATTAAACTTATTAAGAATAATTTAATAATTTTGCAAATTAATTTTTTAAATCAAGTCTTTTTTTTACAATAAAAAATATGAAAATTTTTTAATTAACAAAAGGCTTGCAAATAAAGGAAATAATGAAATATTTTTTATTAAATTAACAAAAAAAAAATTCAAATTACAAAATTATGAAAAATCATCAAACTTTAGAAGCTTTGGAAAATATTTTAGCTGGATCTTACTTGCTCATGCTCAAAACGCAAAATTATCATTGGAATGTGGTTGGCGAAAATTTCAAACCACTTCACGAATTATTTCAAATTCAATATGAAGAATTATTTACCGCGATTGATGAAATTGCCGAACGCATTCGCGCTTTAGGCTCTAAAGTTGATGGTTCTTTTGAAAATTTCAAAAAACATAGCGAATTAAAAAATGCTAACAAAGATTTTTCTGCCAAAGAAATGGTCAAAGATTTAATTTCTGACAACGAAACTTTGGTTAAAAATTTACACAAAGCCATCAAAACCGCACAGGCCGAAGGCGATGAATCAAGTGCCGATATTTTCATCCAACGCACTAAATCGCACGAAAAAACTATCTGGATGTTGGTTTCTAGTAATTAGAGAAAAAAGTAACCTGGTACCTTTTTGTTAGCAATAGTTTCAAATCTTTCGGTGTCATAGCTCCCCCCTTGAGGGGGAGCAGGCGATAAAATCGCAACGGTAGTTGCGATTTGGGAGCCGTGAGGGGTCAAAAACTAACAGCAAGAATGGGATTAAGGTTATCTCAAAAATTAAAAAAAATCTAAAATTGGCGATTTCTTGATTTACTTTAACCTAACCCCCTCCCAAAATTTTCTTGCAG
>CAJBXX010000137.1 GCA_903959715.1 uncultured Alphaproteobacteria bacterium
AGAGTTTTCACGGGTCGACAAGCCCTTAAATTAGGTTTAATTGATAAGGTTGGTGGCATTGAAGATGTTGAAAAATATTTACTTTTAAATAAAATTAATATCAAAAAAATTCCAATTAATGAAATTGAAATTGTCAAAAAAGACAATAAAATTATTGATAAATTTTTAAATATTTTGCCTTTTTATCACGATTTAAAGGGGCGAAATAATCAGAGTAAAATCATGGCCGTAATGAATTAAGCAATTAATTCTTATAGTTTTATTTTTTAAAATTAGAGGTAAATTAAATTTTTAATTTGCTATTTAATTTTGGATAATTAGCTTTGTAATCTTAGCTTTTTTAGGCTATTTTGATAAGGATAATTATCTTATTTATTAACCAATTTGTTATTTTTATGACTAACAACAACGAGATCTTAGAAAGAGTTAAAAAAATTATTATTAATCATTTGGGTGCCGAAGAATCCAAAGTAGTTGAATCTGCAAATTTTATTGATGATTTGGGTGCCGACAGTCTTGACCAAGTTGAGCTTGTTATGGCTTTTGAAGAAGAATTCGGAATTGAAATTCCTGATGAAGCGGCTGAAAAAATTGTCACAGTTGGCAATGCTGTAAAATATATTTCTGAAAATATGTAATTAATTTTACAAATTTTTATGTTCAAAGCCCCCGAGGTTCAAGGCTTCGGGGGCTTTTGTTTTTAAAAATTTAAAGTTTTTACTGTAAAAAGCCGTTGCTAAATTTATGAGATTTTATAGATTTTGCTCTAATTTATTTACCAAATCTTCGCTTTCAACCATTGAATCTCGTCGCGGAATATCAACAATAATAACGCCTTCGCCTGAAGTAGTTAAAATGCTTTTTGAAGCTGATGCACCTAGCTCAAATCCAATTCCAAATCGTTTTCAAATTGTAGAAAAACAACAAAAATTACAAAATATTTATATTGAAGATAAGCAGTTTAAAAATTTTGCGGATAATTTATATAAATCACTTAACAATTCTCGGATAAATGTTGTTGCGATTAATTTTGCAAAGCAAACGGATTGCAATATTTCAAAAAATAGTCTTTATTTTCAATCAATTTTAATGACGACGACATTAGCCCAGGGCTTAGGATTTGAAGCATTTTATGATATAAAAAATTTACCTTCACATGTTTTTGTGGATTCAACCAGGTCTTGCAAAATTGATGGACATCAAGATGGTATTTTTTTAAAAGACGATGATAAAATTCCAAGTTTAATGCCGTATTTAGCTCTTATAAATGCTCATTCGACCAGCCATGTTAAAACCTGGATTAAGGAAATTAATGACATTGCAATTGAGCTCAAAGAAAAATATCCAAAAGATTATGAAATTTTGAAGCAATTAAATTTTATTGGCATTTCGCCTGCGAGTGAGGTTGTTCATAAAGGAAAAATATTTTCTCAAGATGAAAATCAAAAATATTTTATGCAATTTGTTTCTAATTTTGAATATTTTCCATTTTCTAAAGAGCTTCATGGGTTTGGAATTTTACCTGATCAAGCAAAGCAAGCGATAGAAAGATTAAAAGAAGTTGTTAATTCAGAAAAAAATCGTCAAGACTTCCTTCTTAATGATAAGCAAACGCAAATTATTTTTATGAATAATCAACAAGTTGTTCACGGTAGGGACCAGATTAAAGAGAGTGATGGATTGAGATTAATTGTGGCAATTCCGTTAAAAAAAAATCAATTGGCTAAATAATTTTATAAATGCAATTTGAATTTTATAAGTTTTTTATTACCAATGTTTTTTTAAAAAAATGAATATTTGAACATATTTTTTTAAAAAATTAGTGCATTTGATTTGATAATTGAGTTCTATATTAGTAGTTAACAACTATAAATAAATAATCAAACTATACAAAAAATATATGAAATAAATGTTTTGTCAATGTTAAATTTATAGTTAAGAAAATTTTTTTCACAACCCCAATATTTATTTTTTTTATAAAAATATGTAAATTTTAATTGAGTAATATTTTTTTAAAATTAAGTTAAAATACATTATATCTTCTTTAAAAAATTAAAAAATTTTATAGTTATGTCGCAATCAAGTGGATCT
>CAJBXX010000138.1 GCA_903959715.1 uncultured Alphaproteobacteria bacterium
AGCTATAATCAACTTCAAGGGAAAAGACGAAGGGATGGAAATTAATGACTTCAAACAATTTTTTATAAATATAGAAAAGAAACAAATCAAAAAAAATGTCACAATTATTTACGACTCATTTGAAGATTTTGTAGAAAAATATCCCTCAAACAACACTTATTTAGATCAAGAAAAACAAGACTTAGAAAAAAATAATGGAGGCTCTAATGAAGCCATTCAATCATAATTATTTTCTAGGTTATGTTAATCAAGTAACCCCACAATTCATAAAAATTCATTTCCCATCTTCAAGCCTACTTGAAAAATTTAATCATCAAGGAACTTTTTATTCTGGTGGTAATGTTGGTAATTTTATTGTGGTTGAAGGAGAAGAATTCGGATTTCTTGCAAGAATTATAGAAATTGATTTGCCCGACGGAGAAAAGAAATCAATGAGCGAAAAAGCAATTCAAAATGATGAAACGGCTTTTCATCCCTCAGGCAAGGCAGAATTATTATTAAGTTTTAGTGTTTTTGAACCAAAAAAAATTGAAAAAACCGTTTCTAAATATCCTTCAATTGGTGCAAAAGTTTATTCTTGTTCAGATGAACAAATAGCAGAATATATAAAAGAGTTTGGAAAGAAAAAAGATGATCAAGAAAATGTTTACGCTGATTTAGGAAAACTAACCTCAAATGATGCCAAATGTAGAGTTTCTTTAAATTCAATTTTTGGAAGACATTGCGCTATCGTTGGAACAACTGGCGGTGGAAAAAGTTGGACTGTTGCAAAACTTATTAGTGAAACTATAGAAAAAACCAACAATAAAGTTATTCTTATTGATGCGACCGGAGAATATAAAGAATCTTTTGGTAATAATGAGGAGTGTGTTTTTGGAGAAAATGTTTACTTTCCTTTTAAATATTTAACAAATAGTGATTTTTGCTTTTTATTTCAAGAAAATTCTCCAAATACAGTTGCGGCTTTATGCGAAGCGATACATTCTTTGAAGTTGATAAATCTAACAAGAATGCCAGTTTCCATGCATGATGGAATCAAGCATGACAAATTTCAGCCAGATTTTATCAAAGCCGCAAGAGAAAACATTAGTGATTTCAAAGATTGTGATTTTGATATAGAGAGGCTTTCCATTCAAGTCGCAAATGAGTGTGTAAAACTTGGAAAAAATAATAAATATGAGGAAGATAATTTTAAACTTGGATACACATCTCATCTTATTTCGCGAATAAATTTATTTTTAAATAACAATATAATACGCTCATCATTTGGGATTGATAATGAAAAAAGAGAAAAGCAAAGTAATCTAATTAATATTATTGAAGAATTCTTAAAACCAAAAAACACTCAATCTGTTTTAAGAATTGGTTTTGAGAAACTATATAATGATTTTTTCATAAGAGAATTGGTTGTTGAGTTTTTGTGTTATAAGCTATTGACAATGTCGCGAGAAGAAAAATTTAAAGAAAATCCTTTAGTTCTATTTATAGATGAAGCACATCAATTTCTTAACAAAAGAATTAATGCCGAAGATAACACTGTTTTTTCGTTACAAAATATAGACATAATTTCAAAAGAATGTCGAAAGCACGGCCTTTTTTTGTGTTTGTCCACTCAAATGCCCCGAGATATTCCAGTTGGAACTCTTAGCCAAATGGGAACTTTTATTGTCCACCGCCTTATTAATGAACTTGATAAAAAGGCAATTGAGAATGCTTGTTCTTCAGCAAATAGAAGCGCTTTATCATTTTTGCCTATTCTTGGCGAAGGTGAAGCTCTTTTAGTTGGCGTAGATTTTCCAATGCCTCTTTTATTAAAAATTGATGAACCAAACAAGAAGCCAAATTCTAAAACTCCTAAATTTAAACCCAAAAAGCTACATGACGAATAATCAACCCTCCTCTCCAATCCCTCTTTATCAAAGCATCGATGGAAAACGAGGGAGAGTTGGCGGAAAGCCAAACCATGCAGAAATTCGGAAATTCCGAATTTCAACAAAAGGCACCAAATTATTACAATATCGATGTCATTATTTCCGTCGGCTATCGCGTTAAATCAAAGCAAGGGACGCAATTTCGCATTTGGGCAACTAGTCGTTTAAAAGAACTTGAAAATGATATTAAAAATTTAGGAAAAAAATTATGATTCATCCGATAAGTTTACTTTCGATTTGCATCACCAAAACATTGCGCGACCAATTATTTTCAATGGCTTTTTTGGCATAACAAATACGGTCTTCGCTATTTTTAAGTTTACCAAGCAAAGCCAAATTATGTTCTCGAGGCGATTTTCCAACAACTTGTTGGACAATTTTCTCATCAGTCCAAGCCTCGGCAAAACTACGCAAATATTTTAAAGCTAAAATTATATTTTTTTCAACAAGATATTTGCCAAATTTTTCTTGTCATTTGATTTCTGTTCATTATTCTAAAAATATTATTTTTCACCAAAGAGCACTAATTTTAAATATAAAAAACTGATTATTATGGCAAGAGGTGGTTATCGC
>CAJBXX010000139.1 GCA_903959715.1 uncultured Alphaproteobacteria bacterium
AGCAAAGGCTAAAGTTATATTTGGCGATTTTCTTAAATCATTAATTTTTTCGATGAGTTGTAAAATTAAAGATTTTTTTTGTACATCAATTATTTTAGCAATAAAATCGCCATCAAAACCATTGAAAATCATGATTTCATCGCCAATTTTTTGACGCATCACTTTGATTAAATAATCAAAATCATTGTTGTTAATTTGAAGTTTTTGATTTAAAATGTCGCTAGATAAATCGAGTTTTATATCGAGAAAGAGTCGAATTTTTGGTAATATTTTTTTGTTAGAAAACTCAAACATTTTTTAAAATGACATTATTTTTTATATTTTTTTCAACAATCGTAATTTCATCGATTGTAATTAATAATAATTTAAAAAAACAGCGAATTAATTGTTTTGCAAAACAAAGATTTAGCTCTCTTGCTGGTCATTACACTTACTGTTTCATATTGTGGTCGCTGGTTTTATTTTTAATTTTACTCGCCACAAATTTAATTTTTTTTACAAAAATTTTATTAATTTTAACAATAATTGTCGTCAATTTTTTCTTAATAAAATTTTTATTTAAGAAAAATTTTAATGCCAAAAAACATTTTGAAAAATTTCAAATCGGCGTTTTATCAATCACCGCGGGCATCGGAATTTTAATCACCCTCATCATCACCATTTCAATTTTATTTGAATCTTTGCGTTTTTTTGAAATAGTTAGTTTTAAAGAATTCTTTTTTGGATTAACTTGGAATCCGCAAATGGCAATAACCGCCGAGCAAGAAGTTGGCGCCAGCTCTTTTGGAATTGTTCCGGTATTTCTTGGAACGATGTTGATAACTTTGGTGGCGATGGCGGTGGCGGTGCCGATTGGCATTATGTCGGCGATATATTTGGGAATGTATGCCAATCCCAAAACTCGCGATATTTTAAAGCCGGTTTTAGAAATTTTGGCGGGCGTGCCGACGGTTGTTTATGGCTATTTTGCCGTCACCACCATTGCCCCATTTTTTAAAAATTTTTTTAATAGTTTTGGCGTTGAAATGTCGGCGGAAAGTGCTTTGTCAGCTGGTTTCGTCATGGGTGTGATGATTATTCCTTTTGTGCTTTCCTTGACCGATGATGCCATCGCTTCGGTTCCGCAAAGCTTGAAAGATGGGGCTTTGGCGCTTGGAAGCACTAAATCCGAAATGATTAAAAAAGTGGTTTTAGTTTCGGCGATGCCAACCATAATTGGCGCCATAATTTTGGCGGTGTCGCGAGCGATTGGCGAAACTATGATTGTTGTTATGTCGGCGGGATTGGTTGCCAAATTGAGCTTCAATCCACTTGATTCCGTAACGACGGCGACGGCACAAATCGTTACATTATTGGTTGGCGACCAAGAGTTCAACAGCCCAAAAACCTTGTCGGCGTTCGCTCTAGCCTTAACCCTTTTTGTTTTTACTTTTGCGTTTAATGTTGTGGCGTTGATGGTAATGAAAAAATATAAGCGTTAAAATATTGTTTAGATTTTTCAACTTGCAAAACTTCAAAAAAACTCTTAATCTTTCGGGGCAATCAACTTTTATTTTGAAAAAATGTTAAGCAATAAAATCACTTTAGGAGCCTTTCCCGCTTCACAAAAAATTTATGTTCCGAGCAAAAAATTTGATGATGTCGCGGTGGCGATGCGTCAAATTAATCTTGCAAAAACCTCTGCTACCAAGGATTTCAAGGTCTATGACACTTCGGGAATTTACACCGATCAAAATTATTTAGATAAAATTGATCTCAATAAAGGTTTGCCAAAAATTCGTGAAAGATGGATTCTAGAGCGTCAAGATGTTGAGCATTATGAGGGTCGCAATATTCGCCCCGAAGATAATGGTAAAAATTTAACAAAAAATAAAATTGTTCCCAATTTTGATTTGGCGGATAAAAAACCACTTCGCGCTAAGAAAAATTGCATTCCAACGCAAATGGCTTATGCTCGTGCTGGCATTATTACCAGAGAGATGGAGTATATCGCGATTCGTGAAAACATTGCCCGCGAAGAAGAATATGTCAAAAGCAAAACCCCAAAAAATCGTTTTTTGGGTGAAAATTTTCAAGCCAAAACTCCGTCTTTTATTACTGCAGAATTTGTTCGCGATGAAGTGGCGAAGGGCAGGGCGGTGATATGTGCCAACATCAACCATCCCGAACTTGAGCCGATGATTATTGGGCGAAATTTTTTAGTAAAAATTAATGCCAATATTGGCAATTCGGCAATTTTTTCTTCGGTCGAAGAAGAGGTTGAAAAAATGATTTGGGCAACGAGATTTGGGGCAGATACTTTAATGGATTTATCGACTGGAATCAATATTCACAATATTCGCGAATGGATTATTCGTAATTGCCCAGTTCCCGTCGGCACTGTTCCGATTTATCAAGCTTTGGAAAAAGTTGGCGGAATTGCCGAAGAATTAACTTGGGAAATTTATCGCGATACCTTGATAGAGCAGTGCGAACAAGGTGTTGATTATTTTACTATTCATGCCGGAGTGCGTTTGCCTTTTATCCATTTAACGGCAGAACGCACTACGGGGATAGTCTCCCGCGGTGGTTCGATTCATGCCAAATGGTGCTTAGCTCACCATAAAGAAAATTTTTTATACACTAATTTTGAAGAAATTTGCGACATCATGAAGCAATATGATGTCACTTTTTCTTTGGGCGATGGACTTCGTCCCGGCTCAATTAATGATGCCAATGATGAAGCACAATTTGCCGAATTAAAAACTTTGGGCGAACTTACGCAAATAGCTTGGAAGCATGATTGCCAAGTGATGATTGAAGGTCCAGGCCATGTCCCGATGCATTTGATCAAAGAAAATATGGAGAAACAGCTTGAATTGTGCCACGAGGCACCTTTTTATACGCTCGGACCACTAACAACCGACATCGCTCCCGCCTACGACCACATTACTTCAGCCATTGGAGCGGCGATGATTGGTTGGTTTGGCACCGCCATGCTTTGTTATGTTACTCCAAAAGAACATTTGGGTTTGCCTAATAAAGATGATGTTCGCGTTGGGGTTATTACTTATAAAATCGCTGCTCATGCTGCCGATTTGGCGCGAGGCAATCAAATCGCCAAAGAAAGAGATGACGAATTATCAAAAGCGCGTTTTGAATTTCGCTGGGAAGATCAATTTAATCTTAGCCTCGACCCAGAAATGGCGAAGTCATATCACGACGCAACGCTTCCCGCCGAAGGTTCAAAATTAGCTCATTTTTGCTCAATGTGCGGACCTAAATTTTGCTCGATGAAAATCTCGCAAGATGTTCGTGATTATGCTAAAAAACAAGCCGAAGATGGCATGAAAGAAATGAGTGAAAAGTTTAAAGAGATGGGCTCGCAAGTTTATGTTGAAAAGAAAATAGGTTAGTTATTTTCTTTTTAGCAAATCAATTCAAAAGATCCGTTTTGCGGATTGAAAGCACTAATGTTGCCCGTCTCAACATCAAATTGCCAACCAAAGATTTTTATTTTATTTTTTGATAAACGCTCTTTGATGTAGGGATAGGTAAGTAAATTATTTAAAGAAATCACGAGAGATTCTTTTTCAAAAGCACTTTCTTGCTCTTCGGATGATTTGCTTTTAAGTTGTTTTTTTACAACATCGCGAGCCTCGGAAGCAATTGAAAGCCAAGTTTTCATGGTATCGGAAACGCTACCTTTAAATGCCACGAAATCATCGGACATTATGAGTTTTGTGCTTGTGCATCGAGCATTATTGAGCACTAAAATACTTTCAACTCCGAGATTGACAACGGCATATTCAAGAGCAGATAAAATACCGCTAATGCCTTCGGTTTTAAACTTCGGAACCATGCCACCAATATTGTTTAAAATAAAAAATTCTCCTGGATTTGCTGAAAAAATTTCGGATGGAGAAATTGGTAAATCACAAGATGAAATAACTAAAGTTGAGGGTTTTTGTTTTTGTTCAAGAAGATGGCGAATTACATCGCGTTTTCTTTCGAAACTGGTGGCTTTAAAGGTGCGAAAGCCTGAAATCAAGCGGTTTATATCGGTCATGATTTTTTAAGATTTAATTTATAATTAAAAATAAAGATTATTTTTTTTTAAAAAAATCGCAAGCAAAAATATAAATTTTATTTTGCAAAAAATTAATTTTTTTACGCAATCTTTTCTTGATTGAAAATAAATTCCAAAATACAATCGGCAATCTTTTCTTTAAAAAAATAAATATAAATTTTGAGCACACAAAAATTTAAAATACATTCAAAATACAAGCCCGCTGGTGATCAGCCTCAAGCGATTGAAAAATTAGTGGCAGGTTTAAATGCTAAAAAAAATGATCAGGTTTTACTTGGAATTACTGGTTCGGGTAAAACTTTTACGATGGCAAATATTATTGAACAAACACAGCGTCCGACCTTGATAATGGCTCATAACAAAACTTTGGCGGCACAACTTTATGGTGAAATGAAAGAATTTTTTCCTGAAAATGAAATTGGTTATTTCGTTTCTTTTTACGATTATTACCAGCCTGAAGCTTATGTTGCTAAGACCGACACTTTTATCGAAAAAGATAGTTCGATAAATGAACAAATCGACAGGCTTCGTCACAACGCAACTCGTTCTCTTTTTGAAAGGCGCGATACCATAATTATTGCTTCGGTTTCTTGTATTTACGGTATCGGATCGCCTCAATATTATTCGCAAATGGTGCTTCGTTTAAAAATTGGCGAACAAATTAATCGCCAAAAATTAATTATGCGATTGATTGATATGCAATATACGCGCAATGATTTTGATTTTGAAAGATGCAATTTTCGAGTGCAAGGCGATGTTGTCGATATTTTTCCTTCGCACTTAGATGACAAAGCGTGGAGAATATCAATGTTTGGCGATGAAATTGACGAAATTACCGAATTTGATCCTTTAACAGGTGAAACATTTGGCAAAATTGATAATGTTTCAATTTATCCGTCATCGCATTATGTGGCACCCGCTGAGGTTGTACAAAAAGCTTTATCAAATATTAAAAATGATTTAAATTTAAGATTGCTTGATCTTGAAAAAGCTGGCAAAATCGTTGAAATGCAAAGGCTCAATCAACGCACAACTTACGATATGGAATTGATGGTGTCGCTGGGAAGTTGTAAAGGAATCGAAAACTACTCGCGTTATTTGACGGGCAGGGAAGCGGGTTCGCCCCCGCCAACTCTTTTTGAATATTTACCGCCCGATGCTTTGCTTTTTGTTGATGAAAGCCATGTTTCGGTTCCGCAAATTGACGGCATGTCGAAAGGTGATTTTGCCCGAAAATCAGTTTTGGTTGAGCACGGATTTCGCTTACCTAGTGCGCTCGATAATCGTCCACTAAAATTTATGGAATGGGAAAATTTCAAACCACAAACGATTTATGTTTCGGCGACTCCGAGTAAGTATGAATTGCAAAAAACTGATGGCGAAATTATTGAGCAAATTATTCGTCCGACCGGTCTTTTAGATCCGGTTTGCGAAATAAGAAGTGCTAAAAATCAAGTTGCCGATTTAGTTGAAGAAGTAAAAAAAACTCGCGAAAAAGGTTTTAGAACTTTGGTGACGACGCTTACCAAAAAAATGGCGGAAGATTTGGCGGATTATTTTAATGATGTTGGAATCAATGTTGTTTACATGCATTCCGATGTTGACACTCTTGATCGTATCGAGATTATTCAAAATTTGCGTCGTGGCAAACATGATTGCTTAATCGGCGTTAATTTATTGCGCGAGGGTTTGGATATTCCTGAATGTGCTTTGGTGGCTATTCTTGATGCCGACAAGGAAGGTTTTTTACGCAACGAAACCTCGCTGATTCAAACTATTGGTCGGGCAGCTAGAAATTCCGAAAGTAAAGTAATTTTATATGCCGATAAAGAAACAAAATCGATCGTTAAAGCTTTGGCGGAAACTTCACGAAGACGCTCCATTCAAATTGAATATAATAAAATACATAATATCACCCCAACCACAACCTACAAGGCGATAACCTCGGCTCTAGAAAATCTGTATAGCAAAAAGAAAGATGAAAATCTTAGGGATGTTGTTAAAAATATTAAGAGAGAAGATATTGATAAAATGAAAAGAGAGATGATGGAGGCTGCGACTGAGCTTGATTTCGAAAAGGCGGCGACTCTTCGAGATCAAATCAAGAGTTATGAAAAAATCATGTTGTTATAATTAAGAAGCTTTAGCTCTTTTTCTGCGAGTTCTAACTTCTTCTGATTTTTTATTAGGTTTTTCGTAAAAATTATTATTTATAAGAAATACCTCCAAAGATTTTCTAACTAAATAATTTTTGCTTCTATCAAGAGCAGAAGCAGATTTTTCAAGTGAAACGAACAAGTCTGAAGGCATTGAAATAGTTAAGTTTTTAGATTTAATTTCCATATGTTTTTAATAATTAAAAGTTGATATTA
>CAJBXX010000140.1 GCA_903959715.1 uncultured Alphaproteobacteria bacterium
ATAAAAAAATATAGATTTTTTGTAATATTGTTTATGCTTATAAATTTTCTAAATTATAAAAACGCCAATGCTTTTGGGGGCTCTACTTCAATGGGTTATGGATCTATGTCTCCTTCCAGCGCCTCGAGCACTTCGCAATTTAAATCCGGAATTTCAATTGTTGATCCCGACGGAAAAGCTTATAATTGCCAACCTTTTGTTGATAAAAAATGGGACAATACTTCTTTTGAAGATAGCTGGAATGGCGTTTATTTTTCGATTGCCAATGAAAAAGCAACATATTCTGGCAACATTTTAATTGATGAATCCGAAGCAAGTGGTGGTTATTTAAAATCAAGTTATGCTTTAGTAAACGAAAAATATTTTAATAACAAAATATCGACCTCAACTTCCTCTCCAATCTTAACTCTTGGTGGCGGAATGTTGATTGATAGGTTGTATTTAGCCTCGGATGTTGATGTTAGATTCGGATCTTTTGATGTTGAAAAAAATATTAAAATGGATGACTACACTTATGATGGAAGCGAAAACATTGTTCCCAAGAAAGTTGACGCAAAACTAAAATATTCCATGCAAACGCTTTTAATGTTTAATGCCAAAATTGGTTACTTGGCAACTAATAGATTGTTATTATTTTTGAATTCGGGAATCGGTTCTTTGTCATCCGCCAAAGCTTCGATTGATAGTGAAAAATATAAAGAAATTGATGATAGTGAGGGCGATACATCGCCATCGATTAAAGTTGGTATTGGTCTAGAATATCTATTATCAAATCATTTTAGATTTGTCTTGGAAGCCTCAAAGTGGAGGGTTCCAAAAGATTACGGAGAATTCTCTATTGTTAAAAAAGATGCCGGTACTTACAACTCAATTTCAAACAATATCATGCCTTCAACTACAAGTTATAACGCTAATTTACAAATACAAACAATCAAAGCCGGATTATTATATCGATTTTAAATATGTCAAAATTATTTATTGTAACATTGTTATTTGTTTTAATGGGTGGAAAAATTTTATTTGCTCAAGATTTGGAAAAAAATCAGAGCAATTATGGTTTTCAAAACCTCAATGCTATTGAAGAAAATGGCAAAAAAAACGAACATATTAATTCGCTTCAATATGATCAAAAACACAATCAAATTAATGAGAATAATATAAACAATAATTCCGTTTTTGATAATAAAAATGAACAAATTTCTGCTAATAGTGATGCTAAAAGTTCAAACATCTTGCCCTCAATAGAATCAACTCCTCAAACGCCGGCAATTATTCCAAAGAAAAACAAAAAAAATGTTAAAAGCGATGGCATGGGAACTGGTTTTAGAGTTTATGATAATTCAAATCGTCAATCCTATTTTTGTGGATTAAATCAAGCAGTTAAACCAAAATTTAAGCACGATAATAATTTTAATGGTGTTTATTTTGGAGTGGCGGTAAACTCAATTTCTTCTACTGTTGATTTTTCACTTAAAAATGTTAGTGGCAATAATGTTGTTTTTGTTAATGGAAAGCCAGTCGATTTCTCCACCTCAAACTTTTCACAAGGTTTTTCAGGAAGTAATGTTTTGCCATCTATTATTCTTGGGCAGGGTAGATTGTTCTCCAATGGCTTGTTTCTAGGTCAAGAAGCCTCTATTAATATTGGAGAATTTTCCGCCAAGAAAAAAAATACTCAATTTGAAGATATTAATTTTGATGAAATTAAAATGTTTTCATCAAATTTTTCATCATATTCTGGAAAATTTGGATACAATATTTTTAGGAATTTTTTGCCTTATGTTAAAGTAAGTCTTAGCCTTTCTCCCATGAAATATTTGATTAAAGTTAACGATGCTCAAAATCCATCCGATCGAACTAGATATCTAGCAGTTGGCGGATTGCCTAATTTTGGAATCGGTGCCGGTATGGATATTTCTTTATATGAGCATGTTAGAATGATGATTGATTGGACATATTTTTCGAGTCCAGGGGGCGAATTTAATACGACCATGTGCACAAATTCACCTTGTCAAGCTGCTCAAGAAAAAAGACCCGAAATGAGTTCGTCATTTTCGATTGCTAAAGTCGGAGTGGTTTGGAGGTTTTAATTCATTGCTTAAAAAGAAAAAGAAATTCCAGTTCCGACACCAGCTATTCGAAGCCATTCTCCGAGTAAGGAAGTCCTTGATAGAGTTGCAAAAAGACAAAGATTTGGTGAAGGTGGTGCAAGAGGCGATTATCTTCTATTTACCTTCCAAATCGCTATGAATATTTTTAACAAAAGTTAGTCGTAAAGCGTTAATAATCGCAACGGCATCGATGATTTGTTGAGCAATGGCTCCTTCGGCGGGTGAAACCAAGCCAAAGCTTGCCAAAATCATTCCGACGATACTAAAAATCATGCCACCAATCGCACTTTGTAAAATTATTTTACGCGTAAAAATGCTGATATGCAAAAGCTCATCGACTTTGAGCAAATTGCTTTCCAAAATAACCGCCCCCGAAGATTCCGAAGTGATATTATTGCCTTGACCAAAAGCGATTCCAACCGATGCCAACATCAATGCCGGTGCGTCGTTAATGCCGTCGCCCATGAATAAAGTTGGAGCATTTTGAGTTTCTTTTTTTACAATTTCAAGTTTTTGTTCGGGACTTTGCGAGCTAAAAAAATTATTAATTCCAAGTTTTTTGGCGAGATAATTAACTTCGCTGGCGCGGTCTCCCGACAATAAAATAATTTTTTTAAAATTATGATTTGGAGCTAAGTGACTAATAAATGATTTACTTTCTGGTCGCTCCAAATCACGAAAATGAAGGATTCCCACCACTTTTTTATTAATAATGATAACGCATTCCATGCCATCGGATAAATCAGGCAAAGGAATTTTTGAGGGCTGAAATTCATGAATTTTTTTACGGCTGGTAATAATTATTTCTTGTTCGCCGATAT
>CAJBXX010000141.1 GCA_903959715.1 uncultured Alphaproteobacteria bacterium
ATGCTTGATCAAAATTTTGAATTATCTAGCGAAGAATCAGTTAAATCAATTGTTATCGTTGAAAACTATTTATCCGTAGCCCTCGTAAAGATTGATGAAAATTCTCATGGAATTATTAATCAATCAATTAGCTCAGATATTGCTAAAAAACTAAGCGATGATTTAGTCAAAGAACTTCATGAAAATTTAACAAATAATCCGAATATTCAAAAAATTAATTTAGAAGGCTTGGAATGCTCTGACAAGCATTTGGAAAGCTTAGCTCCACATCTGGAAAATCTCAGAGATTTAACGACTTTATCTTTAACAAATAACAAAATTGAATTATCAAAAACACCTGATTTTGTAAAAATTTTAAAAAATATTCCAGCATTTAAAGAGATTGATTTTTCTGGTAATCCAATTTCGTCAAAAGGTTTAGAAGTGCTTTCGGATTTACTCCAAAGCAATCCAAGCATTGAATCACTTTACCTTAGAAATATTAAAATTGACGATGAAAAATCACAAATTTTATCACAAAATTTAAAAAAAAACTCCACTCTTAAAAATCTTGATTTGCAATATAATCACCATTTGAACGATAATTATTTTAATGAAATGTTAAAATATAATACCACTATTTTGAACATTAAAATCCCTAATTTTCAATCGAGAGCAAATCAAAATAGTTTTATAGAAAAATTAAATAGAAATAAAAAAATTGATATTTTTATAAATGAAAATTCTTCAATATTTGATGAAAAAATTTTAGCAAAAGCAATTAATGCTTCCGTCAAGATTCATGAAGGAGTAGCAACAGAGCCTGATTTTTTATTGTTACATGAATCATTGAACAATCCAGATTTTTTTAAAAATCCATTGAATCAAGAAGAGGCGAAGGAAAAGCTTTTTCAATTTTACCGAGCAATAAAAATTGATGAAAATTCCATAAAAACAATTGAAAATTTAGCTTTGGATAAAGATCATAGACCGCAAAAACCACAAAATAAAATTCCCACTTCAACCCTAAGAAAAATGTTAGGAAGTTGTTTTGGTGGTCGCGGAAATTCGCAATCCTAAAATTAGTGACTGGGATTGCCGATAAAAGCCGTAACCGCGAGTTGCCTTCCCATTTCGCGATTAATAGGATTAGGGTTGGGCACCTCTCTGCCATTGTTTTGCAATATTTTATTAGTAGCAACCTCAAAAGCTGATCCAATCAAAGCTGATCCCAAAGCAGTTATAAATCCTATAAGAATTTTTTGATCAATTTTTGTAGTAGCATCGCCGAATTTATAATCTTTTTTTGGTAAATTTTTAACCATTTCATCAATCGAATATAAAGCAAAAACAAAAAGGGTTTGGGTCAATAATTTTTTGATTGCCTTCGGCGTTGAATTATATGAATTCGCAACATAATCCGTAACTTCTTTGCCGATTGTCGCCTCACCAATTTTTCGTGCCAAATCTTGAGAAACCTTAGTCGGAGAATGGTTTGGCATAATTGCATCTGCGAGTTTTGCTAAGGAAATCAATCCTGAAAAAATCGCAATATTAAAAGTTGCGTTAATTTTTTTATCGATGGCGATCAAAGCAAATCTGGTGGCATTTTCTCCAATAGATTCAAGAGCCTCTTGATTTTTATCACTTAATTTTAAACATTTTGAGAAAACTTCAATAACTCCTCTAGAAATTGCGGTAAAACCTTCAATTGCTAAGATTGTCAATAAATTTTCATTAAATATTTTTTGCTTTTCGATTTCAAATAAATTTTTATTGTAAAGCGTATCCATAAAAAGTTTTGGAGCCATTTTATCGGGACAAAAATTTTTAAAAAAATCACCTGGATTTCTAATTTTTTGATTGCACGCACTCGAAAGATTAAAAGGTCTTCCAGCGTTTCTTGTTGTAGCCGTTAACAATAAATCAATTGCTCCAATATCTTCGGTTTTAGTATAATTTATCGGCACCGCAGAAGGATATTTTGCATTTAAAATTGTTATCGGAATAAGTTCGCTTAATTTTAACAATGGAATCAAAAATTTAAAATCATCAAAATGCTTCAAATTCAAAGATGAATACTCTAGATTTGGTAAAAACATATGGAAAACTTCATGAATAATTGTGTAAGGCCTCGAAATACCAGTTGAGGTAATTTTTATTTCGCCATTATTCCAAGTCGCCATAATTTCAGGCTTTTCCAATTTATCGAACAATGCAAATCGTGGAAATTGATAGGTCTTTTTAGCAACATAAGATGATTCATCACAAGCACCAATTTCACTAGGCTGTTTAACAGCAAATCCGAAAGATTTCAAATTAGAAACTGATTGCAAAATGCCAAACATTTGCGATAAAGTCATCTGCTTGGCATCTGGAAGAGTGTAGCTACTTTGGAAAAGTTGAAGATATTTTATAAATTCCGATGAAATTTGCATCAAATTATCGTCATCAATTTTTGGCTTTGAACCACCTCCACATCTGAGCCGATTTATTAAATCAACCATTTCGGTGGCGATATCGATTGGTTTATTAAAATTTTGCATTAAAAATGGCATCAAAATTAATTCTCGCGTTTTTGAATCAACAATTTTTTCGGCAATTGAAGTAAAAATATCAACAAATTTCGCCAAATTTTTTTTAGTGGGATTGTTTTTTAGCGTTGTTAAGTTTAAATCTGCAGGAAGAATAGAGTTTTCGGTATTGGCGATTCTGCCTTCGGGTGAAGTATTTACAGCGGTTATGAATAGATTTGCTAAATCAATTTTGGAACCTTGGATTCCTATTTGATTTTGTAATTTATGAAAAATTTCATTCGCCAATTTTTCATAATCAGCGATTGGCAAAAATGGATCGATTGCTAAAATTTTTTCTTTAAACTCTTGAAAATCTTCATTTTTCATGATTTAATAACGCAAATAAAATCAAAATTTAAAACATATAATTCTATTGTTTTGTTATAAAAAAATATTTCACAACTAATCTATAAGTTATTTATATAAATATTTTTAATTGACTTTTTATAAGACATTTTTTTAATAAAAAAATTATTCACTTGGTAAAAGTTGCTAAAAATCACAATAATTTTCAAATTAAATTTATTTTATCTAAAATTTTTTAACCAATGCGAAACATAGCCATTCTTAGCTTTACACTATTTATTATTTTCACAACTTCATGTAATGGCTTAACCAAAAAACTATGGAATTTGCATAATTACGAAGAAGAATTTAAACATTTTTTAATCAATTCGCAAAATGGTTATGTAGTTTTTTTAGCTCAAAAATTTCATTATGTTTTTATCGATAATTCCAATTTAATGAAAAATATTTTATTGTGGAAAGAGCGTCGCACCCTTTATATTGAAGCTTTGGCAACTAAAATTTACATTGATAAAAACAATCAAGCAACCGGCGAGGTTTTGATTCGTAGCTTTTCTGAAAATTTAATGCCCCATCGCGAAACTTTTTTAATCAATCACGGTTTCAAAAAAGATGATAAGGGTTGGTATTTAAAACTTAAAATTTTTGGCACGCGTTATTTAGCAAATCCGAATATTCACGGCAATTTTCCACAATTAGATTTAAGTTATAAAATTAAAATTGCGGAAGAATTAAATAAGGGTGAAATTTTAACGGCAACCGCCCTCACCCCAATAACTATAACCGCCGACGGCATCATCACCATCGGTAAAATTTTGCTTTCGCCTTTTGGAAATTAAGTTTTTTATTATTTAGATTGTTTTGTGGTTTATAAAATTTTTCAAAATTCCTCTTGTCTTAAATATTTTCTTTTTTTATTATGCAAAAATAATTATTTTCAGCAGTTATTTTGTTTTTAAATAAATAAATAAAAAAATAATTATATTTACAACCCTTATTTACTAACACCAAAAAAATATTTTATGCCACAAACACCAATAATTAACGATCTTAATATGTTCGACACTTTAAGCTTTTCTCAGAAAATGCAAAAATCTGGCATGACTGAAATCCTCGCCAATGAGCTTGCCTTTAGTCTTCGCGATATGAATGTTAATCATTTTGATTTACTTTTAACTCGAGAAGAATTTCAAAGATTTGAAAAGGAAATCCGCAATGATTTTTATAATTTTGAGAAAGAAATTCATGCTGAAATCGACGAAGTTCGAAATGATATCGACGAAGTTCGCCACGAAGTTAAAGAAGTTCGAATTGAATTCAAAAATGAAATTGAAAAATTGGTTACCAAAACCGAATTTAATACCAAAATTAAAAATTTAGAACTTAGCATTACCATCAAAATAGGTGTCATCGTGACTGCCGGCATAAGCGTTTTGGGAATGATGATTAAGATGTAATTTAAAAATTCTTTGCTTGAATTTCAGATTATTAATATTTTATTTATAAAACATTTTTATGGCCCCGATTGAGCATTAATTGATTGCGCGGGCGAAGCAAAAAATTAGCAAATATAATTAGTTAATTTGGCATTATTTATCTTGCCCGAATTTCTTTACCAATTGTTGGATTAAAAGCTGTTGAGCTCGGCTTTATTGATAAA
>CAJBXX010000142.1 GCA_903959715.1 uncultured Alphaproteobacteria bacterium
AAAAGCAAAATTTTAGAATTTTTATCAAATATTTTATAAAAATCTTATTTTGTAAAATCAAAGTTTTGTAAATAAAAATGGTCAAAATTTATAAAAAAAATGACCATTTTTATTTTAAAAATTATTTTTTAGCTTCAGTTTTTTTTGGTGAAGACTTTTTGGTAACAATTTTAACTTCAGTTTTTTCAGTTTTTTTATCAAAAACTTTTGGTTTTTTTGATTTATTTTCTTCGGAAGAATCTTCAGAATTAGCTTCTTTCACTATTTCTTTTTCTTCAGGTTTTTTTGAAAATTTTCTATCATTTCTTGATGAAGATCTGTCGTCTCTTTTTTCAGATTTTTTCAATTCGTTAAGGTTGTTCACCAAATATTCTTGATCAATTTTAGAAATATCAATGCCTTGAGCAACCATGTTTTCTTTGATTCCAGCGATGATAGCATCAGAAAGTAAACGACAGAAAACTTTAATTGATTTTGCAGAATCATCATTTCCTGGAATGACGAAAGTAATGTTATCCGGATTGCAATTAGTATCAACCAAAGCCATGATTGGAATATTGAGTTTTCTGGCTTCTGCAATTGCTAAAGATTCTTTGTTAGTGTCAATTACGATAACTAAATCTGGGTATCCGCCCATATTTTTAATGCCACCTAAATTGTGCTCTAACTTCATTCTTTGTCTTTCTAAATCTAATTTTTCTTTTTTGTTAAAACCAATTTCTTTGTCAGAAAGTTGCTCTTCAACTTTTTTCAAAGTTTTGATTGATTGTGATACGGTTTTCCAGTTGGTAAGCATTCCGCCAAGCCAACGAAAATTAACATAATATTGACCCGATCTTTTTGCCGCCTCGGCAACGGGCTCAATGGCTTGTTTTTTGGTGGCGATGAATAAAATTCTGCCATTATTTTTAGCAATTTCTTTGACAATTTTCAAGCTATTGTGAAGCATTTGCGCAGTTTTGTTGAGATCAATAATGCTGATGCCATTTCTTGAAGTGTGAATATATTTTGACATTTTTGGATTACGACGCATCGTTTTGTGACCGAAATGGACGCCAGCTTCAATGAGTTGACGAATAGTAAATTGTGGAAGTTCTATTTTTGACATAAATTTATTTAAATTTTGGTTTGTTACCAAATAAAAGCAGAAATTTATATTTCACTTATTTGAGCCAATAATTACAAAGGTTCGTGAAAAATATAAACACCAAAAATGCTAATATTTGTGGAAAAAAAATTGATAAAATTTTATGAAATTAATCATTAAAACTTAGTTCATAGCAATTGATTGTAAAGTCGAAGAAAAAAAATGCAAATATTTTTTTACGAAATTTCTTCAAGTTGATCGATATAATTTATAATCACATCCAAACCCGCTTGCCAAAATTTTTCATTATTAATCGCCAAACCAAATGGCTCTAGCATTTCCTTGTGATGCTCCACACCGCCAAGTTCTAACATTTTTAAATATTTTTCATCAAAATTTTTAATTTTTTTCGATTGATAAATGCCATAAAGCGAGTTAACCAAACAATCGCCGAAAGCATATGAATAAACATAAAATGGCGAATGAATAAAATGCGGAATGTAACACCAAAAATTTTTATAATCATCATGAAATTTAAAAGCCGAACCCAAGCTTTCGCTTTGCACTTCTTGCCAAAATTGACAAATTTTTTCGAGTGGAATTTCGCCATTTTTTCGCGCATCATGAACCTTTTTTTCAAAATCTAAAAAGGCGATTTGACGCACTACAGTGTTGATCATATCCTCAATTTTATTAGCGATAATGAACTTTTTTTTGCGTAAATCTTTTTCGTTTTTTAGAATTTTTTGGAAAGTTAATTGTTCGCCAAAAACCGACGCCGTCTCAGCGAGAGTAAGAGGCGTTTGTGCCATTAAATAACCCTGTTTGCGCGCTAAAAATTGATGAACGCCGTGCCCAAGCTCGTGGGCGAGAGTCATTACATCACGAACTTTTCCTTGATAATTCATCAAAATATAAGGATGAACCGACGGGACGCAAGAATGAGAAAATGCCCCCGAATCTTTGCCATCGCGGACTTGAGCGTCAATCCAATTTTTATCAAAAAATTGTTCGGCGATTTTTCGCATTTGCGGATTAAATTCTTCATAAGCCTCTAAAACCATATTTTTAGCACTTTCCCACGGAATTTTTTTATTTTCAACTTCACTTAAAGGGGCATTGCGATCATAAAAATTTAAGAATTTTTTGCCAAGAATTTTAGCTTTAATTTTATAATATCGATGTGAAATTTGTGAATAATTTTCTTTAACTTTTTTAATTAAAATTTCGACAATTTCATCTTCAACAAAATTATTTAAATTGCGTGCCGACATAGGATTTTCATAGCCCCGATAGTCATCGTCAATCGCTTTATCTTTCGCTAAAATATTGGTGATAAAAGCAAAAATTTTAACATTATCTTTAAAAGTTTTAGCAATTGCATTGCCGGCATCTTTGCGAATTTTTTCATCGCGATTTGACATTAAATCAAAAATTTGTTGCGAGTTCAAAATTTTATTGCGATAAGAAAATTTTAAATTATTAATCGTCTCGTCGAACAAGCGGACAAAGGCTCCACGCGAAGTAATACTTTTGTCGAGAGCATATTTTTCAAGCTCTTGCGATAGTTGATGTTTTTTAAAAATTCTTACATCGCGCAAAAAAGGTTGATAAAATTTCAACTCTTTTTCTTTAAATAATTTTTGAAAAATTTTTTCATCAATATTATTAATTTCGAGTGTAAAAAAAATTAATTTATTTTCAAAAATACTCAATTTTTCAGAAATATTTTGATAAAAAATAAGGTGCTTCTGATTAGATAAATCAGATGCGTAGACTAAATATGAATAACTTGAAATTTTGCCAATTTTTTCAGAAATTTTTTCATAATTTTGAATGGCTTGAAATAAATTTTTGGCATCGATTTTGGCAATTTTATTTTGATATTTTTGGCAAAAAATTTCGCAATCTTTGGTAATAATTTTAAATTCTTCATCAATTTTTTTATCATCGATTGATTGATAAAAATCTTTGAGATTCCAAGCTGGGAGCTCTTTCTTGGTAATTGATTTATTTTTTTTAACTAAAGTTTTTTTCATTATTAATTCAAATTATTTTTTAAAAAATTAATGTTTAAAATGGCGAGTGGTGATAAAATATAACGCGATTCCAAGTTCATTTGCCTTGTCAATCACTTCGCCGTCACGCATTGAGCCCGCAGGTGCGACAATACCTTTAATGCCAAATTTATAAGCAATTTCGATGTTATCGGCGAACGGAAAAAAGGCATCTGACGCTAGAAATGAGCCTTTCGCCATATCAACAATTTTTTCACCATCAAAATATTTTGAAGCTTTTTCGCAAGCAATTTGACATGAATCAACGCGACTAGTTTGCCCTACTCCCAAGCCGAAACTTTGCATATTTTTAACAACGACAATGGCATTAGATTTAACATGTTTACAAACCTTCATGGCGAAAATTAATTGATCAATTTCGTGATTGGTTAAATATTTTTCGGTAACCAATTTTAAATCATCATTTTTGATTTCGTAATTGTCAAAATCTTGCACCAAAAAACCGCCCGCAATTGTTTTGATTTGCCGTTGATTATTTTTAGCAAAATCTGCTATTAAAATTCTTAAATTTTTCTTCGCTGACAAAATCTCGCGAGCCTTGTTGGTAATGTTTGGAGCAATTATAACTTCGTAAAATATTTTAGCAATTTCTTGAGCTAAATTTTCATCAATTTCATAATTTAACGCAACGATTCCGCCAAACGCACTCTTGGCGTCGGATGCTAAAGCTTTTTTATAAGCGTCTAAAATATTTGATGATGAAGCCACCCCGCAAGGATTGGCGTGCTTGATTATAGCACAGGTCGGCTCTTTAAATTCTAGCACTAAATTAAAGGCACTATCGGCATCGTTAAAATTATTATAACTCAATTCTTTGCCTTGAATTTGTAAGGCATTCACCACTCCGTTATTATTGGCAAAATTATAAACTTCCGCTAATTGATGCGAGTTTTCGCCATAACGCAATTTTTGTTTTAATTTTCCAACGATGGCGAAATCATCTTGATTGAACCAATTGGAAATTGCTAAATCATATTCCGCTATGTTTTTGAAGGCTTGCGACGCCATTTTTTTACGAAATTCAAAACTCGTTTGATTATTATTTTTTTGCATTTCAGCGATTAAATCGGGATAATTTTGTGCTGAAGTAATAACGGTTTTAAAGGCAAAATTCTTTCCGGCTGAACGCACCATGGCGGGTCCACCAATATCAATATTTTCAATGATTTCTTCTTCATCATTAGTTTTGCCAACAGTTTCAACAAATGGATAAAGATTAATAATCAATAAATCTATCGATTCAATTTGATTTTCTTGTGCTTGCTCAAGATGTTTTGGATTATTTAAAACTCCAAGCAAACCGCCATGAACCTTCGGGTGAAGGGTTTTAACACGGCCATCCATAATTTCAGGAAAACCGGTAAATTCGGAAATATCTTTGGCTTTAATTTGGTTTTGTGTAAGCAATTTAAAAGTGCCACCGGTCGAAATTATTTCAACGCCATTTTCGGATAAAAATCTAGCCAACTCAACTACTCCCGTTTTATCAGAAACCGAAATTAAACATCGTGAGATTTTTTGTAAATTGATCATATAATTTGATTATTTTTTGGAATTTATAATTTGTAAAGCTTGTTGAAAACCTTCTTCGATTGTCAAATCGCCATTATTGATAATAAAGGCTCCGTCAGCAATTTTTAGCGGTGCAAATTGACGATTAAAATCATTTTCATCGCGTTTTTTTAGTTGCCCTAAAATTTCTAGGTAATCACCAGCGATTTGCTGACTTCTGCGTTTAGCACGAATCTCAACATCCGCCGTTATAAAAAATTTAAAATCAGCATCGGGGCAAATTATTGTCGTGGTGTCGCGACCATCAAGCACACAACCATTTTTATTTTTTTTTCCCTCTTCAACAAAATTTTTTTGAAAATCAAATAAGGCATTGCGAAGTTTAAAACTCTTGGCGATTATTGATGCCGTTGCTCCAACAACTTCATCGAATAATTCTTCTTTTTCTAAATCCGCTTCAGAAATATTGGCAATTAAATTAGGAATATTTTGATCAAAATCATCAAAATTAATTTTTAGTTCAATCATTTTGTAAGCAACTGCCCGATAGATCGCGCCAGTATTTAAATATGATAAATCAAAATGTTGAGCAATTTTTTTTGCCAAAGTTCCCTTGCCCGAAGCCGAGGGGCCGTCAATGGCGATGACCAGTTTTTTATTCATGAAAATTTGCTATAATTTTTTAATAATTTTTATCATCATAAATTTCAATGAGAAAAAAACAATTAATAATTGCAGGACTTTACAAATTGAAAAAAATATTTAACATCTCTCAAAATGTTATTAACAAACTTAATTTCTTAATTATGAAAGGTATTATTTTAGCTGGTGGCAGTGGCACGCGCTTGGCTCCACTCACTCACATTATTTCTAAACAACTTCTTCCAGTTTATGACAAACCAATGATTTGCTACCCACTCGCGAACCTTATGAATATTGGAATTAAAGAGATTTTAATTATTTCCACCCCCGAAGATACTGGCAATATTGAAAAATTTTTGGGCAATGGCGACAATTTTGGCATAAAAATTGAATATGCCGTCCAGCACCAGCCCAAAGGCATCGCCGAGGCTTTTATCGTCGGCGAAAAATTCGTTGGCAATGATGATGTTTGTTTAATTTTAGGCGATAATATTTTCTACGGCACCGACTTTGAAGCCAAAACTTTTAAAGATCATTTTGACGATTTAAAAAATAAAAAAACTGATGCCTTTATTTTTGCTTATCAAGTCTCTGACCCTGAAAGATATGGCGTCGTCGAACTTGATTCAACAAAAAAAATTGCAATTTCAATTGAAGAAAAACCCACTCACCCCAAATCAAATTGGGCGGTAACGGGTTTTTATATTTACAATAATGATGTCATAAAAATTGCTAAAAATTTACAGCCATCTTCGCGCGGTGAGCTTGAAATTACTGATGTCAATAAAGCTTATTTAGAAAATGGCAAACTGGGCGTAATCAAGTTGGGACAAGGTTTCGCATGGCTTGATGCTGGCACGCCCGACTCGCTTTTAGATTCGGCAAAATTTATTCAAACCATCGAAAAAAGACAAGGCTTGAAAATCGCTTGCTTAGAAGAAATAGCTCTCAAACGCAATTTTATCAATCAAGAAAAATTTTTAAAACTTTGCGAAAAATATAAAAAAGGTTC
>CAJBXX010000143.1 GCA_903959715.1 uncultured Alphaproteobacteria bacterium
GGGCGATTATCATAAATCCACGAAATTCTAAAAATTAAATAATCGCAACCCGAATTTTGTAGAGCTTGCTCCGCCCATAATTTAGTTTTGCCATAATAATTTAAAGGATGAAGATTTTCTTGATTATCTTCATCAAAAGGCTTGTCGCCACTGCCATCAAAGACATAATCAGTTGAATAATGAATCAATAAAATATTTTTTTCTTTGCAAAAATCTGCTAAAATTTTTACCGCTTGATGGTTAATATTATCGCATAATTCTTGTTCTTCTTCAGCCTTATCAACATTGGTATAACCAGCACAATTAATAATTAAATCGATTGAATTAGAAATATTTTTAAGATTTTCTTTAAGGCTTTTTGGCTTAGAAAAATCAAGCTCCGAGCTATCTTTAACCAAAATATTAAACCCGATTTTTTCCAATTTAAAATTTTCAATTAAGGCATTGGCGATTTGTCCATTTTTGCCGATGATGAGAATGTTGGTCATTTAGCCTCGTGGGTTGTTGTTTTTGTCAAAAGCTTTCATGCCAATTAAACAGGCAAAAGAACCGAAACAGAAAGCGAATTTTTGACCCGATTTTTCTTTGTTTCGCAACAAAAAATAGAAAATTCCTTCGCAAAAATAAAGAACGCAAATTCGCAAAGTCGAACGAATATAATTAAAAATATTTTTCCTTTTTTGTTTATATTTAGTTTTTGACCAACCCAAGTGCCAGAATCTTCTAAAATGTGTTTTTAAAGTTTTTGTTGATGATTTTCCGCCAAGATGAATCGCAAAAGCATCTTTAAAAATAGCATTTTTAAAACCATTTAAAATACTATTATCGCAAATTACCGAATCTTCGGCGAACATAAAAAATTGTTCATCAAAAAAACCAAATTTTTTGACATTTTCGAGATTCATAAACATGATTCCGCCGACTACAAAATCGCAATAAATAATCTCGTTAGTTTTATATTTTTCGGCATTATCAAAACTTTCTTCGCTCAAAGTATGTGGGCTGGCGAGAGCGATTTGTGGGTTATTTTTAAGATGTTTTAAGCAAGTTTCGATATCGATATCGCGAATTTGCACATCTGGATTCAAGATTAGAGCGAAGGGGGTTTGAGCTTGGTTTAAACCAATATTATTGGCGCGACCAAATCCGAGATTTTTAGAATTTTCAATCACCTCAACTAGTTTATAAGAATTTCTAACAACTTCTACGGTTTTATCAGAACTATTGTTGTCGATAACTAAAACTTCATATTTGCTAATATCAAAACTTTTTAAGCAATTTTCAATGATTTCGGCGCTATTAAAAGTGACGATTATGATGGTTAATTCTTTGTTGTTCATTTTAGCCTCGCGGGTTATCATTTTTATCGAAAGCACTAAGTCGAATTAGGTAACTCAAGGTTCCATTGAGGGAGCCAAGATTTTGGAATAATTTTTTAGAATTAAAAATCACTCCGTAAAAAATTGCTTGAAGCAAAAAAGATAAAGATAATTTTAAAGCAGAAAAATATGCGTTACAAAAACCCTTTTGTTTTTCTTTCCAATAAAATTTTGACAAAGCGCGATGCCAAAAACGGCGATAAATTCCGCGTAAATTAGTTCCCGAAGAACCTTGCCCAATGTGATAGGCGAAGGCGTCAACACATATTGCACAAATTTTATTATTTAAAATTGTGCGATGGCAAATCTCGTCATCTTCATAATATAAAAAAATTTTTTCATCAAAAAAACCAATTTTTTTAAAAAAATCCATTCGCAGGATCTCGCAAGCGCCGATAATATATTTTACCGATTTAAAATCGCCAAAATCCTTGATTAAATTATTATTTACAATTGCAATTTCTTGCGATATTTCACTTTCATTTCGCGGATAAGAATTTAAAAGAATTGGGGCTCCAATGGCGATTTCAAGATTTTTATTCATCAGCGTAATTATTTTTTCTAAATCTTCTTCAAAAATAAAAGCGTCGGGATTTAAAATTAAAGCGTAAGGAGTCGTTGTGGCTCTAAGCCCAATATTGTTAGCGCGACCATAACCATAATTCTTTTTATTTTTAATTAAATTTACTAACGGATATTTTTCGCTAACTATTTCTGTTGTATTATCGCTACTATTATTATCAACAACTATAACTTCATAATTATTAAAGTTTATTTTATTCAAGCAATTATCGATGAC
>CAJBXX010000144.1 GCA_903959715.1 uncultured Alphaproteobacteria bacterium
AAACCAAATTTAATCGAGAGTCGCTTGAAAATTGCTTGTAAAAAGGTACCAGGTTACTTTTTTTGTGAGGATTTTTTAATTTACTTTTTGAAAAAAATAGTCGCCACAATCCCCTCTCCCCACTTGTGGGGAGAGGGCTAGGGTGAGGGGTTTTAAAAAAAATTTTTAAATATTTCGTGAAAATATTTTTTAAAAAAATCGATGAGACGGCGACGATTTTTTTTAGAAATAAAATATAATTTATTTTTTTAAATCCCTTCTTCCCATTTACTTAAGAGAGGGCTGGGGTGAGGAAAAAAATACTTCGCAATAGAAAAACTTGTTGTGAATATTTCATTTTATTTGTCGCAACGAGATTTATTTTTCCTCTAAATTTTTGATATAAAATTTAAATAAATCAAAGCAATATTATCTTCCTAAGCTTTTATTTTTGTAGGCTAAGTTGTGTGAAAAAAATTGATTTAACTCAATAAATTTTTTAATTTTTTGGATAAAATTTTTTATAAAATTAAAAATAATCAATTTTTTTGCTAAAATTTTGTAAAAAAAAATTCTTATAAAATGATTTTTATCAAAAAATTTTTCATTACTAGCTTTACTCTATCAATGTCCTAAAATATATTAAAAAAATATTTAAAATATCTATTGACATAAAATAAATAAAACCTTAATATTCTTGAAACTTTAGTCACCACTATTTATTTTTATGAAACCCAAATATTTAAAAACACTATCTTTATTTAATAAATCTTTGCCAAATTTTGGCGCTCTCCAAAGATTTATATCAATTTTATTTCCGCTTAAATTCTGTTTTGTTTTTTTTAAAAAATCACTAAAAAACCTGCTTCCAAAATTTCATTCCCGTTTGTTTAATTTGTTTGAACAAATTTTATTTTTAGCGATAATATTATTATTTTTTTTCCTCTTATCAATTTACTTTTCACAAATTAAATTTTTCAAAAAGCATTCAGATATTCTTTCGACAAATAAAACATATATCTATGATTTTATTTTGGCGCCAATTTTTTTTGAAAAACACCATTGTCAACTACTGCAAGAACCTTCTGAATCATCATCAAACATCAAAATTGATTACGGATAATATTTTATTTTATGATTAATATTTAATCAAAAATTGTTTTCATTATACAGAACAATTTTTAATTTTAAAAATTATTTTTAATCAGAATTTTTTTGAAAAAAGCAAAAATTATTAAATCAAAAATTATAATTAAAAAACCTTATATTTCATTGTCACCATGTCAAATAATGCCACAATATATTTAAGAACTAAGGATGTGATCGATGTCCCTGATTCCGAGGGTTTTGATCCGCAACATTCATATCTTATTGCTGATTTTGGAGGTAAGCAATATATTTTGAGGGCGGGACCGAGCAATAAAAATCCAATCGGAGAAGGTGGAAATGCTTTAATTGGAGATTTAGAATTTATCGGCGCCGAAAATCTTGTTGAATATTTACCAACAAATTCTTCATCAACTCACTATGATTGGGATTTTGAAGGAAATCACAATATGTTTGAAATTTATTCCGCAAGCGATGAGGAAGTTGCCAATAAATTTCAAATTTTACGCCAAAGAGCAACCGAGATAAACTCTTATAAACTTGACTATCGCTGGAATAATCAAAACTGTAACACCGCTATGGCGTATGTTTTGAAGGATGCCGGTTTTAGCACGGATTTGAATAATCTTTACACTGAAAATGGAGATAAATTATGGATGATTGGCGGTGATGAAATATTGCTTTTAAATCAGCCTAAAATTTATGAAGAAACTCTTAATTCTTTCTTTGAATTTACAAGTTCGATTAAAGAAAAATATTTCAAAATCAAAATCAACATGGATTTAATCGTTGAAAAAAATGGTATATCAAGTATGTATGCCGATAGCGGTTTAATAAAAAGTGATGCAATTTATGTTGATGAAAATGGTGAAATTTCGGATAAAAATCAATTAATTTATCAAATAAGTAGCGACAATGGTGTCACTTATACCATTATTCGAGGAGATGCGGGAGTTTTAAATGAAGATAAATCAATAATAACGCTAGATGCAATTATTTCAAATTTTAAAGAAGGAATAAAATTTACCGAAGATTTTATTAAATCAACTTTTCAAGATGTTGTTGATGAATATACTTCGCCCGACGGGTTGACATTCTTGATTTTAACCATCAATGATGGTTTAAGTAAAAATTTATCGCTTCAACAAATTGCTCAAATAATCTCAACAAAATTAACAATTAAATCTTTTTTTGAAAATTTGCAAAACCAGGTTTTGTTTAGCTCTGAAGATTATGAAAAAATTTTAACAGGAAATTTCGAAGAACTTTCTTCTGACGGAATTTTAACTTTAGAAATGATTAGAGGCAGTAGTTTTTATCAAATTTCTTATATTTCGGCAATTTCTTTTACCACGGAAGTTGTATTGAGAAATGGCGATTTAAATGGCAAAGAATATGGTATTGTTGCGGTTAATTCAATTGCTCAAGCTTCGGCAAAAATAGCGATTGACGAAGCTTTTAAATCACCTTTTGTATCTAGTCTTTCTTATGCTGGAGCTTATTATCAAGGTTTAACTTATGGTGCTACTCAAATAGCTAATCTAATAATTTCTGATTATTTTGCAGATGATAAAATGAATTCGCATCAGTGGCAAAGCTCGCTTTCATCCGCGGGCGTGGTTGCTTGCGCTGCTGGTGTCGGATCTGCCATTGCATCGGCACTATGTGCCGGTGCTTCGGCTGGGCCAATTGGAGCGGCGGTTGCGGTTATCATAGCATATTCATTGATGGGAGGAAAGGAGCTAGAAGCTGAAGAATATTTGGATAAAATCAGTTTTTATAATTCAATTCTAAAAGAAAATGGTGTTGATGCCAATTTTTATGCCCTAGATCAGCGCGGAACTATGATAAAATCTTCACCATATTATCATGATGATATTTATGGCAATATTGGTGACGATAGCTTGATTGGAGGAAATGGCACCAATAAAATAATTGCGTATGGTGGCAATGATCAAATTTTTGGTAAAGGCGATAATGATATTATTTTTGGCAATGATGGTGCCGATGAGATTATGGCGGGAGATGGCGATGATTATGCGTTTGGAGGCGATGGCGATGATATAATTTTTGGTGGAATTGGTGATGATATAATTTTCGGTGGCGAGGTCGAAATCGATAAAAATAATGAAATAAATAAAATTTCCAAAATAACTTCCGACAATGATCTTATTAGAGGTGGTTTTGGCAATGATCAAATTTTTGCGCAGGATGGAGATGATTTAATTTTTGGTGATAATGGCGACGATATAATTTTCGGAGATGATGGGGAAGATATTATTTTTTCAGGATCTGGGCTAAATTTTGTAAAGGCGGGAGATGGAAATGATATAGTTTTTTTAGGTCAAAATGGTGATAATGTTTTTGG
>CAJBXX010000145.1 GCA_903959715.1 uncultured Alphaproteobacteria bacterium
AATTGCGATTGTTGGTTCGGGCATATCTGGCTTGGTTTGTGCTTATTTTTTAAATAAAAATTATGACATTAAATTTTATGAAAAAAATGATTATATCGGCGGACATTCCAACACGGTTGATGTTAATTATGAAGGTAAAAAAATTGCCGTCGATACCGGTTTTATTGTTTTTAACCACCAAACTTATCCAAACCTAAAAGCATTTTTTGAACTACTTAATGTTGATTATGAGCCAAGTAATATGTCGTTTGCGGTCAAGATTGGTGATTCTAAAATCGAATATGCCGGCACTAATTTAAACGCAGTTTTTGCTCAAAGAAAAAATATTTTAAATCCACGATTTATTAAAATGTTGTTGGATATTTTGCGTTTTAATAAATTGGCGCAAAACCTTTTAAATCAAGAGTTTAACCCCGATTATTCAATGATGAATTTTCTGCAAGATTTAAAAGTTGGCAAATATTTTCGCGATTATTATTTATTGCCAATGGCTTCAGCAATCTGGAGCACTCCGCTCGATAAAATTCACGATTATCCAGCCTCAAGTTTCGTTCGATTTTTTAAAAATCATGGCTTATTAACGGTGAGTGATCAACCACAATGGCTAACTGTTTCAAAGGGTTCGAGGCAATATGTTAAAAAAGTTTGTGCTGATTTTAATGATAAAATTAGTTTGAATGATGAAGCTAAAAATATTTATCAAAATTCTGATAAAAAATGGGTAATTGAATCGCATAAATCGACAGAAATTTTTGATAAAATTGTGATCGCAAGCCACGCCGATCAAGCTTTAAAAATTTTAAAAAATCCCACAAAACAACAACAAGAAATTTTAAGTAGTTTTTCTTATCAAAAAAATTTAGCGGTTTTGCACAAAGATTCAGCGGTGATGCCAAAAGCCAAGAAAGCGTGGGCGAGTTGGGTTTATTCGCATAATTCTTCAACAAAAAATTTAGCAAAAAATAATTTATCAGTGAGTTATTGGATGAATAATTTGCAAAATATTGATCATTCTTATCCGCTTTTTGTCACTCTAAATCCTAATATTGAAATTGATGCAAAAAATATTTTTGCCAAATTTGAATATGAGCATCCGATTTTTGATGCCAAAGCGGTCAAGGCTCAAGCTCGAATCGATGAGATTCAAGGGCAAGATGATATTTATTTTTGCGGAGCTTATCAATCTTTTGGCTTTCATGAAGACGGAATTTCATCGGCGTTGCGAGTTTTAAACAAAATGCAAATCAAGGCTCCATGGCAATAAAATCAAGTTTTATAATTTTTGCCAAAGTTATGCATAAAAGGCTTGTGCCTAGGGTGAATCAATTTGTTTACGAAGTATTTTATATTTGTTTTGATGTTGCGAAAATCAATAATTTAACGAAAAAATTTTTTTCGTTAAATAAATTTAATCTTTTTAGTTTTTATGAAAAAGATTATGGTCCAAAAGACGGCTCTTCGATTGAAAATTGGGCAAAAAATATTTTAAAAACTCAACAAATTGATAAAAAAATTAATAAGATTTTTTTGTTTACTCATCCAAGGGTTTTGGGTTATGTTTTTAATCCGGCAAGTTTTTTATTTTGCCTCGACGAAAATGAAAAATTGCAAGCGGTGATTGTGCAAGTTAACAATACATTTGGTGAAAATCATTGTTATTTAATTTCCAATAAAGATGGCTCTTTGATATTGCAGAATCAATGGTTTGAGGCTGATAAAGAATTTCATGTTTCTCCATTTTTTAAACTCGAAGGATTTTACAAATTTCGCTTCATTTTCGAGCAAAATAAAATTGCTATTTGGATTGACTATTTTACTAATGAAAAAACATTATTAACTAGTGTAATCTATAAAAAACAAGTTGATTTTGACGATTTAAATTTGATATTTGCTTTTATAAAAATACCTTTTATGACTTTAAAAGTTATTATTTTAATTCATATTCAAGCATTAAAAATTGTGTTTAAAAAAATAAAATATATTGCAAAACCCGAACAAAAAATAACAAAAATAACTTTAACTAAAAATTAATTTATGAATCACGATTTATTGTGGGACGCGTTAGACAGAGTTCAATATGGCTCTTTAACAATTATTATGCCCGATCTTACACAAAGAACATTTAAAGCCGAAAAATTGGGCTATAAATCAACGCTAATAATTAAAGATTTGGATTGCATTGATTTAATTATTAAGGGTGGCGATGTGGCTTTCGGCGAGACCTACATTAACGATATGTGGGAAGTTGATAATTTGCCCAATCTTTTGAGTTTTATAACGCAAAATTCCGAATGTTTGGAAAACTTTTTTCATGCCCGTAAATTCAAAGCTTTGATGCTTTATATTTCTAGTTTATTTTGCAAAAATTCCAAAAAAGGCAGTAAAAAAAATATCGAAGAGCATTATGATTTAGGCAATGAATTTTATGAATTATGGCTTGACTCTTCGATGACTTATTCAAGCGGATATTTCGCCAATAAACCACTTGATTTACATCGCGCTCAAGAAAATAAATATCAAAATATTTTAAAAAAACTTATCGGTAAAAATATTTTAGAAATTGGTTGTGGATGGGGTGGTTTTGCCGAGATGGCTGTAAATGAGGGGTATGATTTAAAATGTTTAACAATTTCGCCAAAACAACTTGAATATGCTAAAAAAAGATTAGAAAAATATGGCAACAGAATTTCATTAAAATTGCAAGATTATCGCGATGAAGATGGCTTTTACGACAATGTAGTTTCGATTGAAATGTTTGAGGCTGTTGGCAAAGAATATTGGGACAAATATTTTGAAACTCTTCATCATGTTTTAAAAAAAGATGGCAAAGCACTTTTGCAAATTATTACTATCGATGAAAAAGTTTTTGATAATTATAAAAATCGTGTTGATTTTATTCAAAAACATATTTTCCCCGGAGGCGTTCTGCCGTCTAAATCGATGATTCGTCATTTATGTGCCGATAATGGTTTTAAAATTTTAAGTGAGTTAAATTTTGGTCATGATTATGAAAAAACTTTACGCATTTGGTTAAATAATTTTGATGCCAAAAAATCACAAGTTTTAGAGCTTGGATTTACCGAAGAATTTATTCGCAAATGGCGTTTTTATTTAAGTTATTGTATTGCGGGATTCAGTGCCAATCGCACCGATATTGTGCAATTTGAATTGCAAAAAATATGAAAATAATTGTTTTTAAAAAAAATTTTTTTGCAAAATTAATTACATTTTTTTTGCTAAATTTTTTGTGCCAAAATTATGTTTTTGCTCAACAAATTCCTCAAGAAAATTTTTTGAATTTTCCAGAAATTAGTGAAAATTTTTCTAAGCCCTCAAGGCTTGGCACTCATGATTTAAAGGTTTGGAATTTTAAAGTTTACAACATTCAACTTTTAAGTGAAAAAAATAATTTTTCTTATCAAAATAAATTTGCCATCGTAATTAATTATCAAAGAGATTTTGCTAAAAATAATTTAATTGAAAAATCACTAGAAGAAATCTCTAGAATCAACAATATCAACGATAAAGCACTAATTAAAATTTATCAAATTAAGCTTGAAGAAATATTTCTTGATGTCAAAAAAGGCGATCGTAAAACAGCTTTTTTTGATCCGAAAAATGGCGTAAAATTATTTTTTAACGGCAAATTTGTTGGTGAAATTAAAGATTTAATTTTCGCCAAAAGATTTATCGATATTTGGTTGAGCCCTCAATCTTCTTACCCGCAAATGACCAAAGATATTCTGGGACAAAATGAATAAAAAAAATATTATTAACTATTCGCTTTTAGCAATTCCTTTGGCGTTCGTCGGCTTGCCAATTTATGTCAATGTAAGTGATTTTTATGTTCGTCATTTTGGCGTAAATATTGCTTTTTTGGCCTTTATAATTTTAGCGGTAAGGCTTCTTGACGCTTTGCAGGAGCCACTTCTCGGCTTATTATCTGATTATTTAATTAAAAAAAATATTTCACATAAAAAAATAATTTATATAAGTGCAAGTTTTTTGGCTTTAAGTTTTTTTGCACTTTTTAATCCACCAAATTTTGAAAATAAATCAATTATTTTGGTTTGGCTTGCGGTTTCCATGCTCACGACTTACAGCTTTTATAATTTAACCGTGGTTAATTTTGAAGCTTTGGCGATTATTATCGCGAAAAATTCAGCGCAAAGAATCGAAATAAATTCTTACAAAGAATTCTTCGGATTAATTGGCATTCTTATCGCCGCGTCAAGTCCAACCATTATAAAAATTTTATTAAAAAGCGATGAAAATAATTATTTTTATCTTAGTTTGATTTTTATTTTTTTACTAATTTTCGCCATAATTTTTTTCTTCAATAAAATTCCAGTTGAGGAAAATAAAATCACCACAAAATTTAATGTTAAAAATATTTTTTCAGAAATTTTTTCCAATAAAATATTTTTAAAATTTATTGCAATTTTTTTTATCAATTCCCTTGCGGTTAGCCTGCCGGCGTCGGTTATTACATTTTATGTTAATGATGTTTTAAAGCGTCCCGAACAATTGGGAATTTTTTTAACAATTTATTTTTTATCGGCGGCAATTTTTATGATTTTTTGGAAAAAAATCGCGCAAAAATTCGGTAAAATTGATTCGTGGTTGATATCAATTTTGGGAAGTATTGTAACTTTTATTTTTGCTTTTTTTATCGACAGCTCAAATGGCGATTGGTTTTTTCTAATATGTTTTTTGTCGGGAGTATTTTTGGGCTCCGATTTAATTATGCCACCGGCGATAATCTCGGAAATTATTTACAAAAAACACGATAAAATTGCGAGTTATTTGGCTTTTTGGAATATGATAAATAAAGCGGGATTAATGTTTGCTTCATTCTTGGCGCTCATGGTTTTATGGCTTGTTTCTTTCGACGCCAAAAATGTCAATCAAGAATCATTGATGGCGATTCCAATTATTTATGCGATAATCCCTTGTGCCTTAAAAATGCTTGTGGTTTTATTATTATTTAAACTAAAAAAATCTGAAAAAAATTTATGAAAAAAATTATTTTATTAACCAATTTTTTACTAATTATGTTGTGCTTTTCATGCTCTAAAATTTCGCCGAAAATTTATTCCACTAATTCGCCAAAAATGGATATTCGCAATTATTTTCGAGGCGACTTGGAAGCCTTTGGAATCCTACAAGATCGCGGAGGCAAAGTTATAAAAACTTTCACCGTTAAAATGAACGGAACTTGGCAAGGCAACGATGGCAAGCTCGAAGAAAATTTTGTATTTTCCGACGGCAAAACCGATCACCGTGTTTGGGATTTAAAAATTATTGATGATCATAATTTTACCGGCAAAGCCGGCGATGTTGTTGGCTTGGCTTCGGGCGAACAATATGGCAACGCGATGCGAATGAATTATGTCTTGACCATTCCCGTTGATAATAAAAAAATCGATGTGAAAATTAACGATTGGATGTATTTGGTTGATAATGATTCGTTAATTAATGTTTCGGAACTTAGAAAATTTGGTTTCAAAGTGGCGACTTTGACGATTGGTTTCAAAAAAATTGGTATTTAATGAAAAATTGTTGGATCCTTGGCGCTAGCTCTGGTATTGGCTTCGAGCTTGCTAAAAAACTTTGTAAAAATGGTTATAATGTTGTGGCATCGGCGCGCTCTTTAGAGAATTTAAATCTTTTAAAAATCGCAATTGAAGAAGAAAAAAAATCTTCGCAAAATTTAGAAAATTACGGAGAAATTGCCGTTGAAATTGTTGATGT
>CAJBXX010000146.1 GCA_903959715.1 uncultured Alphaproteobacteria bacterium
ATATTAAAATTCATATTTTTAAAATTGGAAATAAAACTTGATAAAAATTGACAAAGTTTTATAATGAAATTTATAGTTTTGGTAGTTGTAAATGCTAAAAATGCACTAGTCAATTTTAATATTTTACGAATTAGCAAGAAAATCAAATGCTCGATTAAAATATTTAAAAAAAATTAATAATCAGATTAAAAAAATAATGGTTAACAATATTAAATTATCTGATATTGCTTATAACATTGATGGACAACCCATGTTTAAAATGTTAAGTAAGGTGCAAGAATTGGAGCGTTTGGGGAAAAAAATTCTTCATTTTGAGTTGGGTGAGCCTGATTTCGATACTCCCGACAATATTGTCGAGGCTACTTGCAAATCAATCAGGTCTGGCGAAACACACTATGTTAATTCGAGTGGTCTTCATGAATTTAAAATCGCTATTCAAAAAACAACTTTAAATTCACGAAATTTTAAGCCAGATCTTAATCAAATATTGATAACACCAGGTGCTAATTCCATTTTGTATTTTGCTATTAAATGCATTGTTAATCAGGGCGATGAAGTAGTGGTTCCTGATCCGGGTTTTCCAACTTATTTTTCAGCAATCAAAGCATGCGGTGCTAAGGCTATAAGTGTTCCATTATTTGAAAAAAATAATTTTAGATTAAATCCCGATGATTTAGAAAAAGTAATTACCAATAAAACTCGCTTAATAATTATTAACTCTCCAAGCAATCCCACCGGATCGGTGATGCTTGCTAGCGAAATTGAGGCAGTTTATAAAATTGCTAAAAAACATAATATTTTTTTGTTAAGCGATGAGATTTACGCTCGCCTTATTTTCGACGATAAAATAAATTTTTCTAGCCCAAGTATTTTTGATGAATGCAAAGAAAGAACCATTATTGTCAACGGTTTTAGTAAGGCTTTCGCAATGACTGGATGGAGGCTTGGAGTCGCGATAGGCCCAGCTTTTTTAATTGAAAAAATGGGTTTATTATTAGAGACCATTGTTTCTTGCGTACCACCTTTTATTCAAAGAGCTGGAATAGAGGCGATTAACGGCGATCAGTCGCAAGTTAATTTTATGAGAGAAGAATATAAAAAAAGACGAGATTTTTTGGTTGATGGTTTAAATAAAATTTCTGGAATAAGCTGTATTAAGCCTGCGGGGGCAATTTATGTTTTTGCTAATATTAAAAATACTAAAATGACGAGTTTAGAATTTGCCGATTTTGCCTTAAATAAAGCCCAATTGGCATTGCTTGCGGGAGATAATTTTGGAAAATATGGAAATGGTTATGTAAGATTATGTTATGTTAACAGTTTAGATAATATAAATCTTGCTATAAAAAATCTTAAAACGGCACTAGAAAATGAAAATTAGACTAGCTGATTATTTAGCTGAATTTATTCACGATCAACTTGCGATTAGAAAAATTTATACATTGACGGGCGGTGGTGCGATGTTTCTCAATGATTGCGTTGCTAAGCATCCAAATCTAGACGGCGTTTACAATCATCATGAACAAGCTTGTGCTATGGCGAGTGTTGGTGATGCAAAATATACCAATGGATTTGCGGTGTCTTTTTTAACAACTGGATGTGGTGCAACTAACGCTATTACTGGGCTTCTTGATGCGTGGCAAGATAATGTGAAATGTTTTTTTATATCCGGGCAAGTTAAGAGAAAAGAAACATCATCCAATTGTGCGACAGAACTTAGGCAATTCGGAATTCAGGAAGCAAATATTATATCCATAGTTAAATCTATTACGAAATATGCCGTTATGATCAATGATCCAAATGACATAGCATATCATTTAGAAAAGGCCAAATTTTTAGCAGAAACCGGAAGGCCGGGGCCGGTATGGATTGATATTCCGCTTGATGTTCAGGGTGCGACTATAGAAACTAATGAATTAAAACATTTTGATTATAATTTGGAAAATCATTCAATAAATAAATCAGAATCGCAAATAGAAAAAATAACACAATTTGAAGATTTATTAAAAAAATCAACGAGACCAATTATTTTGGCAGGAAATGGTATAAGGCTTGGAAACTCTATTGATAAGTTTCGAGAGTTTATTCAAAAATATCAAATCCCAGTGGTATCTTCATATTTGGCAATAGATTTAATCGATAATAATAATCCGTTATATGTTGGAAATGTTGGGATAAAAGGTGATAGGGCTGGAAATTTTGCTTTACAAAATTCTGATCTCGTAATTGCGATTGGAAATAGATTGAGTGTTGGCGTTACTGGTTTCGAATATAAATTATTTGCGCGAGAAGCAAAATTGGTAGTGGTTGATATCGATCCGCAAGAGCATCAAAAAAATACGGTTAATATAGATTTATTTATCAATGAAGATGCTAAAAAATTTTTAGAAAATATTATTAAAAATAATTTATCAATTGAAGTATCAAAATCATGGCAAGATAAGGTTTTACATTGGAAGAAAAAATGGTCTACGGCAATTACAAAATATCCCAGCAATAAAAATAATATCAATAAATATACTTTTATTCAACATCTTAATAGGCATTTAAAGCATGATTCTGTTATGGTTTCCGATGCTGGTTCGGCATATTATGTCACTTCGCAATGTTTAAATATTTCAAATAATCAAAGATATATTACTTCGGGGGCGCAAGCTGATATGGGATTTGCGATTCCAGCTTCGATCGGTGTTTATTTTGCAAAAAAAAGTGAGGTTATAACTATAACTGGCGATGGTTCTTTTCAATTAAATATTCAAGAATTACAAACCATTAAACATTATAATTTACCAATAAAAATATTTGTTTTTAACAATAATGGATATTTATCAATTAGAGCTACACAAAGAAAATTTTTTGAAGCCAGATTTGCTGGAGTTGATTCAGTTTCTGGCGTATCATTTCCAGACTTAAAAAAAATAGCCAAAGCTTATGGGATTAAATTTTTTCGAGCTTCAAAAGTTGATGATTTAGATGATGTTTTGAAGCAAGTTTTGGAATTTAATAATCCGGTAATATGCGAAATAAAATGCCCAAATGACCAAGAAATTATTCCAAATGTTTCGTCGCAAAAAAAATCTGATGGAACTATGATTTCAAAGCCTTTAGAGGATATGTATCCATTTTTAACTAGAGAAGAATTTTATAAAGAAATGATAATTAAACCGATTGAAGAATGACATTAAATTTATTTTTTTAGTTATATTTATTATCATATTTTTAAATTAAGTTTTACAATTTTTGTTATATATTTTTAATCATTAAAATTTTACCAATCATGACAAAAGCGGTTATTTTAGCTGGAGGCTATGGCACCAGAATCTCCGAGGAAACTAATATTATTCCAAAACCGATGGTGAGAATTGGCGATAAGCCAATTATTTGGCATATTATGAAATTATATTCGCACTACGGCATCAATGATTTTATCATTTGCTTGGGCTATAAGGGTTATGTTTTTAAAGAATATTTTGCCAATTACCAAGCACATAATTCTGAAAACATTACCTTTGATTTTAGCAATGATTCGACTATAAAAATTAATAAAAATAATTGCGAACCGTGGCGTATTACTCTGGTTGAAACGGGTCTTGATACCTCTACGGGCGGGCGTATAAAGGCAATTGAAAATTTTGTTAAAGATGATGATTTTTTTTGCTTAACTTACGGCGATGGCGTTGCTGATATTAACATTGAAGAATCAATAAATTTTCATAAAAAACATGGCAAATTGGCAACGCTCACGGCGATAAATCCAGTTGAAAGATTTGGAATTTTGGAAATAGATAAAGAGGAAACAGTGTTGTCTTTCAAGGAAAAGCCCATTAATTCTGAAATTTTTATTAATGGCGGATTTTTCGTTTTGAATCCAAAAATCATTGATTATATTTCAAATGAAAATAGTTTTTTTGAAAAAGAACCGCTGGAAAAATTGGCTCAAAATCATGAGCTTAAATCCTACAAACACAAGGGTTTTTGGCAATGCATGGATTCTTTGCGTGATAAAAATTTGCTAGAAAAATTATGGAACGAAAACATCGCTCCGTGGAAAGTTTGGTAAAATAAAATGCAAATAAATCAACAATTTTGGCGCAATAAAAAAGTATTTATCACGGGTCATACCGGTTTTAAAGGAAGCTGGCTTACGCTTTGGCTTTCTAGTCTTGGTGCTAAAATTTATGGTTATGCTTTAGAACCAAATACCGATCCAAATTTATTTAATATTTTGCATTTAGAAAATAAAATCACTCATCAAATTGCCGATATTCGCGATCTAGAAAAACTTCAAAAAGCCATTAATGATTTTGCACCTGACATCGTGTTTCACCTTTCAGCTCAACCTTTGGTGCGATATTCTTATCATAATCCAATCGAAACTTATCAAACTAATGTGATGGGAACGGTTAATTTATTGGAAGCAGTTAGAAACTACGGCAAAGCCTCGGCGACGATAATTATAACTAGCGATAAATGTTATGAAAATGTTGAAAAAATCGCCGGTTATCAAGAAAATGATAAAATGGGCGGGCATGATCCATACAGTAATTCCAAGGGTTGCGCTGAACTTGTGGTTTCTGCTTACGCTAATTCTTATTTTATTCCCAACCCACAAATTGGTAAAGTTGCATCGGTGCGAGCCGGCAATGTGATTGGTGGGGGCGACTGGTCGCAAGATCGTTTAATTCCTGATTTAATTAGAAATTTAATGGCGAAAAAAAATCCAGTAATTCGCAATCCAAAAGCAATTCGCCCATGGCAAAATGTTATCGAACCTCTTTATGGCTATCTTCTCGTTGCTCAACATCTTTGTGAATTACCGCAACAAAAAACTTTATTAAATTGGAATTTTGGACCCGATTTAATCGATCAAAAAAATGTTGAATATGTGGCAAAAATTGTCGCAGAAATTTGGGGAAGCGATAATAAAATTGAAATTGCTGAAGATAAAAATAAACTTCACGAAGCCAATTTACTTTATCTTGATTGCGATAAAGCCAAGAAAGAGTTGGGTTGGCATCCAAAATGGCATATTGAAGATTCGATTAAAAACACCGTTGAGTGGTATAAAATATTTTATAATAAAAGTAATAATATTTCAGAATATTCACTTAAAACTATTGAAGATTTTAATAAAAAATAACAATCAACAATAAAAAAATATTTTGCATAAAAAATTAAATTATAAAAATTGATGACAAATATTAAATCTCAAATTCTCGATCTCGTTAAGCAATATTGCGAAACTGAACATAAAAAACCGAAATTTATTGCGGGACAAAGCCCAGTGCCGGTTTCGGGCAAAGTTTATGATCATACTGATATGCAAAATTTAGTCGAATCTGGTCTCGATTTTTGGCTTACGACGGGCAGATTTAATCGTGAATTTGAAAAAAATTTGGCAAGATTTTTGGGAACGCAACATGTCTTGACCTGCAATTCAGGCTCTTCGGCGAATCTTCTTGCGCTCACCGCACTTACTTCGCATCTTTTAAAAGATAAAGCTTTGAAAGCGGGCGATGAGGTTATCACTTGTGCCACCGGCTTTCCGACCACAATTAATCCGATTTTAATTAATAATTTAGTGCCGGTATTTTTGGATGTTGATATTCCATCTTACAATATGGACATTACAAAATTAGAAGAAGCGATAACGCCAAAAACCAAGGCTATCATGGTCGCACACACTTTGGGTAATCCATTCGATTTAGAAAAAATTAAAGCCGTAGCGGATAAATATAATTTGTTTTTAGTCGAAGACACTTGCGACGCTTTGGGCGCGGAATATAACGGACAAAAAGTCGGAACTTTTGGCGATATTGGCACTTTGAGTTTTTATCCGGCACATCACATTACGATGGGCGAAGGTGGTGCAGTTTTTACCAATCGTAGCGTTTTAAAAAGGGCTTTGGAATCAATCAGAGATTGGGGTCGTGATTGTTATTGTGAACCAGGAAAAGACAATACTTGCAATAAAAGATTTTGCCAACAACTCGGCGATTTACCTTTTGGCTATGACCATAAATACACTTATTCGCATGTTGGCTATAATTTGAAAATCACTGATATGCAAGCTTCGGTAGGTTTATCGCAATTAAAACATTTACCAAAATTTATTGAAAAACGCCAAGAAAATTTTGATATTTTATTCAACGGTCTCAAAGAATTTGAAGAATTTTTTATTTTGCCGAAAGTATCTCCCAAAGCCAAGCCATCATGGTTTGGCTTTCCAATTACCATCAAACCAAACGCAACTTTTACGCGCAATAAATTGGTCGAATTTTTAGATGAAAATAAAATCGGCACCCGACTTTTATTCGGCGGAAATTTGTTGAAACAACCTTACATGAAAAATCAAAATTATAAAATTATTGGCGATTTAAAAAATAGCGATATCGTCGTGAATAATACCTTCTGGATTGGCGTCTATCCTGGTCTTGGAGCCGAAGAATTAAATTATGTTTTGGAAATATTTCGTAAGTTTCTTAAAATTAATCAAAGTTAATTCGCTCTTTTTCGTGAACCAGTGGGCGATTTAAACTTTGTGTATAAATTGCACCAATATATTCGCCTATTATTCCTAAAAATAATAAAAGCACCGAAAACATAAAAGATACTAGAATAATGATTGGAGCGATTCCAAGGTTGATTTGATTCCAAAAAAATAATTTTGCAAATAAATATCCCAAGCCGATTAAAAAAGAAAAAAGCGATGATAAAGCTCCGACAAAAACGGCAATTCTAAGTGGGATTTTAGAATTAGATAATATGCCAAGAATTCCTAAATCATATAAATGATAAAAGGTACTTTTTGAAATATTTTTATACCGTCTGGGTTGATGATATTCAATGGTTGCGATGTTATAACCCACCTCGGAAACAATGCCTCGAAAAAATGGATTTGGGTCGTTAATTTTTTTAATTTCATTTAACACTTTTCGACTATATAAACCAAAGCCGGTAAAATTTTTATAAATATTAATTTCAGATAAATATGACAGCAAATTATAATAAAGCTTTCTTACTTTAAACATGATTTTGTTTTCATCGCTATTAGATTTAATTGCCAAAACCGAATCAAAGCCTTCTTCCCATTTTTTCACTAATTTGATAATCATTTCAGGTGGATCTTGAAGATCAGCAAACATTGAAATTACAGCGTCGCCATCGCCTTGGATTATTCCGTTGTGAAAATTTCTAGTGGGTCCAAAATTTCTAGAATTAACAATTATTTTGACATTTTTATCAATCGAAGCAATTTTTTTTAAAATTGCCAAAGTGTTATCGGTTGAGCAATTATCAACAAAAAGATGATTATATTCGTAATTGACAAGCGATACATTCATCACTTTTTTTACTTCTTCATATAATTTTTTGACATTGCCTTCTTCGTTAAAACAGGGCGTGAGAATGGTGATTTTTTTCATAATTTTTTTTATTTATTTATAAAAAATTCTACGGTTTCGCGAAGTCTGTCGTCAAATGATTTGGAAGGCTTGAAACCGAGTTCTTTAAATGATTTTTTATTGCTAATGGCATAA
>CAJBXX010000147.1 GCA_903959715.1 uncultured Alphaproteobacteria bacterium
CTTGATCTTTAATTTGAGTGAGTCGCGCCGGCTTACCATCCTTTAAAACTTCCAAAACTTTTTTTGCCATATCAATAATTTGTGATGCATCTTTTTCGGTTTTTAATTTTTTTTCTAAATTCGGCAATCTTTTTTCGAGACTTTCGAGATCGGCGATGATGAGTTCGAGCTGAATTAATTCAATATCGCGAAGCGGATCGACTGAATTTTCAACATGCGTAATATTTTCATCTTCAAAGCAACGCACAACGTTGATAATGGCGTCAACTTCACGAATATGCGATAAAAATTGATTGCCTAAACCCTCGCCTTTACTGGCTCCACGCACTAATCCAGCAATATCAACAAATTCAATTTGAATTGGTATTAATTGGGCTGAACCGGCAATTTTTGCGAGTTTTTCAAGGCGTTCATCGGGCACATTTACCTTGCCGATATTTGGTTCAATCGTGCAAAAAGGATAATTGGCGGCTTGAGCTGAAGCGGTTTGCGTAAGAGCGTTAAATAAAGTTGATTTTCCAACATTGGGCAAGCCAACAATTCCACATTTTAATGACATATTTTTTATATTTTGGTTTTTTAATTTTATTAATGAAAATTTGTTTTGAGTTTAAAATAATTTAAGTTAAAAAGTTAATATATTTTTCTTAAATTAAAAACATTTTATGCTTCGTTACTTTTTTATTTTATGCCTTTTATTTGCTTTGCCAAGTTGTTTATTTAATAAAAGAATAACCATCAAAACTTCGGAAGCCTTAAGGCTAAATGAGCAAGATTTTCAAGATCTTGAGGGCTGGAACGAAGATGATCACAAATTAGCATTGCAAACTTTTTTGCATTCTTGTCGTAAATTTAGCAAAATGCCACAAAACTCACCACTAAATGGAAAGCTATTGGATATTACAGCTGGAGACTTCCGCGATGTTTGCGATATCGGCGAAGTTGTTAAACAAATGAGCGCTAAACAAACTAAAAATTTCTTTGAAAATTGGTTTAAATTATTTTTAGTTGAATCAAAATCTGGAGAAGAAAATGGTGTATTTACCGGCTATTACGAAGCCTCTTTGCGTGGAAGTTTTGTTAAAAATGATAAATATAAATATCCAATATACGCCAAACCAAAAGATGTAAATTTTGATGCAAATTTAACGCGTAAAGATATTGAAAATGGCGCCCTCGCCTCACAAAAACTCGAATTAATTTATGTTGATGACAAAGTTGATTTATTTTTCATGCATATTCAAGGTTCGGGACGCGTAATTTTGCCCAATGGCAATGAAATAAGGCTTGCTTTCGCTGGCAAAAATCAACATCCATTCAATGCAATTTCTAACGAAATGTTTGAAAAGGGTTTGATTTCTAAAGATGAATATAATTCCAAAGGCGTTCGCAAATGGCTTAAAAACAATCCCGAAAAAGCCGAAGAAATCATGAATTTAAATAATTCATTCACATTTTTTAGAATTTTTGATAATGAATATGTAATCGGAGCTCAAGGGGTTCCATTAACTTCCGAGCGTTCACTTGCGGTTGATAATGAAATTATGCCATTTGGGACGCCATTATGGGTGCAAACGCAATTAAAAAATTCCGACAATAAAGAGAGTTTTAATAAATTAATGATTGCGCAAGACACCGGTTCGGCAATCAAAGGAGTCGTTCGAGGCGATATATTTTTTGGCTATGGCGAAGAAGCCGAAAACAAAGCTTTTACCATGGCTTCAAAGGGTAAATATTATGTTTTATTGCCAATAAATTTCGTTGATAAAGTGCTCGGAAGATAAATTTTTTTGAAGATTTTTTATAAAAATTCTAACATTTTTTTTGCAATAAAATTATCTTTTTTATAAAAATAATTTTGTGCTTCATCGATATTTTTCAAAATTTTTTCCAATCGATAAATATCATCAAAAGCATTGCCATAAATTGTCGAGTAATTATTTTTTTTCACACTCAAACCGAAAGCTAGAGCATTTAAAATAGCACTTAAAGCCAGATAAATATCGGCATCAGCGGAAGCAATGCGATATTCCAATCTTTTAAAATTTGGTGAATTTGTTGATTTACAAACTCTAATAGCACAGCTTCTATTATCGGCACCAAGGCTTAGATTGACTGGTGCGGTATATTTTTTGAGATTAAAAAGTTTTTTGTTTAAATCGAGATCGAAACGCTGATAATCTTGAAATTTTGGAGCTAAAATTAACATCATGAAGTGAGATGATTCTAAGAGTCCACTGGCACAATGCTCGATTAAATTATCGTCAAAAATATTGTAATTTTTTTCATCGTGAAGTGAAATATTGAATTGCAAAGCACTTCCACAATCATCGATGAAAGGCTTACTTGCAAAGCAAGCACTACAATTTATTTGATGAGCAAAAAAGTGAATTTTATTTTTAATATTTTCAATTTCCGTCGCCAAATTTAGTAAATCTGCGGTAAAATTTGTAATAATTTCAACCTGCCCTTCGCCTTGCTCTCTCTTGCCTTGAATCGTTTTACAAAATTCGTCAATTACGATATTATCGGAAATTTTATTGTTATTTTTATCGAGTAAAAAAAATTCCAATTCGCAACCAATTTTTATGTGAAGCGAATTGGAATTTTTTGATAAAATTTTTAAAAAATTTTGATGAGATTTTTCTAAAATTTTATGTTTATTTAGATAAAAATTTTCAAGCATTTATAAGTTTTTACTAATCCATTCAACCAATGATGCTCTAGGCAAAGCACCAACTTTGCTATCGGCTAATTTGCCATTTTTAAAAATCATTAATGACGGAATACCACGAACTGCAAATTGCGATGGAATTTCGGGATTGTCATCGACATTGCATTTGTAAACTTCAATTTTTCCAGCAAATTCTTTGGCAATATCATCAATGATTGGCGAAAGTTGTCGGCACGGTCCGCACCAAGGCGCCCAAAAGTCAACAAGCACTGGAATCGTTGAATTTAATACTTCTGAAGCAAATGTTTTATCGGTAGTTTCTTTGGTCATAAATTAATTTTATTAAGGTTAATTTGTTATTAATTAAGCTCATATTAAAACTTAAAAAAAAATCTTAAACAAGAATTTATAAATTTTTAAAAGTAAAATTTAAATTAAAAGTTTTTTGAGGCTTGGTTAAATTACTTTGATTATTTTCAATTACGGAAAAACCAAAATTACTACAACATCCCTCTCTTAGAATCTCAACGCCTCTTCTTATATTTCTTTTTTGAACAAAATCGCGAGTTGTTAAAATTTTTATCTTCCATTTTTTAGGCAATTCAATTGACGAAGAAATGGTCGCTTGCTCTTTTTTAATCGGCGAATTTAAAGTTTTTCTAATCAACAAATAATCGCCACTTAAATTAAATTTTTTGTAATTAAAATTAGCGACAACTTGGTTTATATCGTTGCGATAGCTGGCTTGATCGAGTTGAAATGAATATGAAATAGAAAAATATTTTTTACCTTTATAAGAAGCAATGCCGACAATGTTTGATTTATTATTATCGGCAAAACCACGAATCACCCCATCTTGTCTTTTGTTTTTAATTATAAAAGCCTGTCCCGAGGTGAAATCAAACTCACCATAACTGTTAAAAAACGAGGATTTAAAGCCATAGCTCACTCTTTTTCCGGCTTCGTTGCGATCAAAACCTGAAATTCTATCATTAATAAACAAATTACTAAAAGTAAGTTCGGAATTAACCGAATCTTCAAGCGGAATCAATGAATTTTTAGCTTTAAAATCACTCATCACAAAATTAATTATAGGCTCAATTGTTAAAGTATTTTTCTTTGATTTATTGCGAATGGGCAAACGCCAATTAAAAGAAAATTCTGACTTCAAATTCGATTCATTCGCTTTGTATATCCTAGGTTCAGCAACCCTTAAATCCTTATCGTTTAATGAGTATAAATCACCTTGAAATTTTGTCGAAAATTCAAAAAGATTACCTTTTAAATTAAATGGAATTTTAAATTGTGGCGTAAGTGATCCGCGTCTGTATTGCAAGCCTTCTAATCGAGTTATCGAAACAACATTCGCGTCTAAAATTAATTTTTCTTTAAAAAAAAGTGGCTTGGTTTCAAAATGAGAGCTAATCGATGGCAAAATTAATGGTGAATTTTTTTCTTTATTGGCATTTTCTAACTCTTGAAAGCGAATCGATTTAATACCAAAATAATTTCTTTTATTAATGTAATCAGTGTTGATTTTGCTTGCGGTATAAGCTAAGTAATTAAAACCATAATCACGAAGATAATTTCTATCGGCAACCGTTTGCAACGAAAAATCTAAACCAAAATCTTTGTTAAAATCAAAATCTCCTTTACCTTCAATTTCCCATCTAATATTTTTTTTACTGCGATTAACGACGCTTTTATCTAAGGTGCTTTTAATTTTATTGTTGGCGAGCTCTAAATTTAAATTATATTTACCATATTTTGTATAATGCCTCCAGCCATTATTAACAATAATTTGTTGAGAGTTAAAATAATAAATTGGTGCAATTGTTAAATCTTTATTTTTGGTGATTTCTATAAAATAAGGCGTTTTGATGCCCAATCCAAAATTAGAATTTTTAGTATAAGATGGTTGAAGTAAGCCAGTTTGCCTCTTTTTAGCGGGCATTGGAAATTTTAAATAAGGAATGTATAAAACTGGAATTTCGTATAGTTTAATAATGGAATTCCAACTTGAAAAATTATTGTCATCTCGGTTAATTGTTGAGGTTGTCGAGCTAATTGTGGCAAAGTCAAAAATCGAACCCGCTTTTGAATTATCTTTAACGATTTCTTCATTTGGACATATCGAAAAAATTGATTTTTTTAGCGATGTTTTTTCTTTTGATAAGCGCGACATTTTTTTAGAAAACAAATAAGATCCATCGACAAAAAAAACCTTGGCATCAAAAAAATCGCCAACCGAAAAATCATCTTTTATTTCGATTTTTGGCGACAAAACATAGCCAATTTCAAGATTTTTAATTTTTACATTACCAAAAGCTTTGATAATTTTAGTGTTTTTATTGTAACTTGCCTCGTCAGCGTAAATTATATTTGAATCTTTAGAAATCTCGACATTGCCGTTAGCATTGATTTCGCCTTTGATTTGATCGCCCGTAACAATTTTTGCTTTTAAAACAGCGGGAAGTCCAGATTCTTTGGTGGTTTTAAAATTTACCAAAGCAAATGCTTCCGCATATTGAGTTAAAAATATTAACAAAAATGCAATTAAAAGCTTCATTAGATTAAAGAGAGTTTTTTTGGTCTAGTTTTTTTTAACCAAATTGAAATCAATATTCGCGTTAATAAAATGGCAGTAAACATTGAAGACATTATGCCGATTGATAAAGTGACGGCGAAGCCCTTTACCGAACCATTGCCAAAAACATAAAGAAAAAATGCCACGATTAAAGTTGTTAAATTTGAATCGAGAATAGTTCGATAAGCTTGATTAAAGCCCTGCTCAACCGATGCCAATAAGGATTTTTTACTCGCGAGCTCTTCTTTTATTCTTTCAAAAATTAATACATTCGCATCAACCGACATACCCATCGTAAGCACTATACCAGCGATACCGGGAAGGGTTAAAGTTGCTCCAAGCATCGATAAAAAAGAAATGATAATGGCGATATTTACAAAGAGGGCAATGTTGGCAATAAAACCAAAAATGCCGTAAAAAAATATCATAAAAATTGCGACTAAAATCAAACTAACTAGGGAAGCAATTTTTCCGCTAGCAATTGAATCGGAGCCGAGAGAAGGTCCAACACTTCTTTCTTCAACAATTTTTAATGGTGCCGGCAAGGCTCCTGCTCTTAATAATAAAGCCACCTGCCCCGCTTCTTGGGTTGTAAAACTGCCTGAGATTACACCGCTTCCTTGATTAATAACGGTGTTAATCACGGGTGCCGTAATCACTTTACCATCGAGAACGATTGCAAAAATTTTACCAATATTATCTTGAGTAATTTGGGCAAATTTTCGCGAGCCAAGAGAGTTAAATCTAAAAGAAACCGCTGGCTTACCTTCGTGATAAGTGGCACTAGCATCAACCAACAAATCCCCACTCAAAATCACCTCTTTTTTAAGAGAATAATTATTGCCGTTATTATCGTAAACTTGCATAATATCAAAGTTCGATGAAGAATCGTCGGAAGCTAAATGGAAAGTCATTTTGGCGGTTTTCCCCAAAATTTCTTTTAATTCTTGAGAATTTTGAACACCAGGCACTTGCAATAAAATTCTTTTGTCACCTTGAGCTATGATATTGGGCTCTTTGGTGCCGTTTTCGTCAATTCTACGACGAACAATTTCGATTGATTGTTTAACTAAATTTTCTTTTATATTTTTGAATTCACTATCAGAAAAGTAAATTTGAAATTGACCATTATCTTCGGAAATCTCAACTTGTTTTGATAATTTACGAATTAAATTTTTAACATTCTTTTTTTCATCTTGATCGGTGATCGTAAAGATTATTGTTTTATCAGACCTTTCTACCAGGGTTCTCAAAGATTCTTCGTAAAAAACATTTTTTATTTCTTCCTTCAAAATTTCAACTTGTTCGAGAATATAATTTTCAACATCAATTTCCAAAAGAAGTTGTGAACCTCCACGCAAATCAAGACCTAAATTAACTTTATTATTTGGGATCAAAGTTTTTAGTGGAGAGTTTTTTATAGCGTCTTCATTATTTAATAAAAAAGTTGGCAATGCAAAATATATTGCCAACAAGCACAGAGAGCTGATAAGAAAGATTTTTAACTTAGAAAATATTAACATTTTTTATGAAAATTTTAGTGTTTTTTTGAATGTTTTTTTTCAGATTTTTTTTCTGTAATTTTGGAAGATTTTTTTTCATTAATAACGGGTTTTTCAACTTCAGAAACATTGTTTTTAAGAACAATAACTACGACACCATCAGCGATTTCAACGCCAATTTGATTTTCTTTTTCATGAATCTCGCGAACAACGCCAATAATGCCTCCGCTGGTGATGACTTTATTACCAATTTTTAGATTATTAACCATTTTTTCATGCTCTTTGATTTTTTTAGTTTGCGGACGAATAATTAAAAAATAAAAAATTACAAAAATTAAAATTAACGGCACAAAACTTGCTGGCGAAAATTGACTTTGAGTTGAGGCTTCAGAGGCTTGAGCCATGGCATCGGAAATAAAAAATTGAATCATAAAATTGTTTTTTAATTATTAATATTATTTAAAAGTTAATGTGAATTTTAATCGCTTTCTTGCAACATTTTTTTAAGTTTATCTATATTTTCTTGATTTCCAACATTTTCTTGATTTTTTTTCGTTTCGATTGAATTTAAATCGGGTAATTCGGAAAATTTTGGAGGAATTACTAGTGGATTTTTATCGCCTTTGGAGCATGAAAATAAAGGGATTGCGATTAATAGTAAAGTTAAATATTTCATTTCTTTTTTATAATAAATTCATCGAATAAAACTATGGCAACTCCAATAAAAATTGCACTATCCGCCAAATTAAAAGCTGGCCAATGATAAGACGCAATATGAAAATCAAGAAAATCGGTTACTCCGCCATTTTGAATGCGATCAATTACATTGCCAAAAGCACCGCCGATTATTAATCCAAGGGCGATGGCGAGATGTTTACTTTTGATTCTCCAGAGCCAAATAATTAAAATTGTTGCAATCGAACCTTGAAGAAATGCAAATATTTCGCGGGCATTTTTGGCTTCATTAAACATGCCAAATGAAATACCGTTATTGTTAACATAAACTAAGGAAAAAAAATCTGTTAATTTGATTTGTGTTTTGGTGGCGTAATTAGAGCCCCTAAAGTCATGCAATAAATAAAAAACTTGATCTTTTGTTAATAGATCAAAAAATATAATGAAGCTTGCGACTAATAATCCTAGAAAAAATAAGTTTTTTGAAAATAAATTTACCATTTTTTAAAATAGAATTGAGATTGTTAATTTTATCTCTTTAATTTAACATGAATTTTTTTAAATCAAAGTAAGTTTTGATAATTTTAAAATATGTTTTATGA
>CAJBXX010000148.1 GCA_903959715.1 uncultured Alphaproteobacteria bacterium
ACGAAACTTTGTTTCATCTTTTTAAAGATGGCTCCTTGGGAGGGATTCGAACCCCCGACCAAGTGATTAACAGTCACTTGCTCTACCACTGAGCTACCAAGGAATATTTTTAAGCTTGTCGAAAGAATAAAGTCTCTTAATTCTAAAATCAAGAGGCGATTAAATAATTTTTAAAAAATAATTAAATTTGTTTGACGCAAATTTAGTTAAATATCGAATTGATGAACGGCGAGTAAGTCGCCTTACTCGCAATAAATTATTTTATAAATCTCTAATTAAATTCTGCAATTTTGTTAAAATATGACAATAATTTTTAAAAATTACAAAAAAAATATTTTAAAAAGAAAAAATTAAAATCAATTAGCTATTCATTGATCTAAAGAAATCTTCATTAGTTTTACTATGTTGTATTTTTTCAAGTAAAAACTCCATCGCTTCGACCGGATTCATTGGGTTAACGATACGACGAAGCATCCAAATTTTAGAAAGTGTCGCACGATCGGTGAGGAGTTCTTCCTTACGGGTTCCTGATTTGGTGATATCGATGGCTGGGAAGATTCTTTTGTCGGAGATTTTGCGATCGAGAACAATTTCGCAATTGCCCGTACCTTTAAATTCTTCAAAAATAACTTCATCCATTCTAGAGCCTGTGTCAACCAAAGCGGTAGCGATGATTGTTAAAGAGCCACCTTCTTCGATATTTCTGGCGGCACCAAAAAATCTTTTAGGTTTTTGTAAAGCGTTGGAATCGACGCCACCCGTTAAAACTTTACCAGATGATGGAATCACGGTATTGTAGGCGCGAGCGAGTCTGGTGATGGAATCGAGCAAAATGACGACATCTTTTTTAGCTTCAACTAAACGACGGGCTTTTTCGATAACCATTTCGGCGAGTTGCACATGTCGAGTAGCCGGTTCATCAAAAGTTGAACTCACGACTTCGCCATTGACGCTTCGGATCATGTCGGTCACTTCTTCGGGGCGTTCATCGATAAGTAAAACCAATAAAATAATTTCAGGATTATTGGAAGTGATGGCGTGAGCGATATTTTGCATCAAAGAAGTTTTTCCGGTGCGGGGCGGGGCGACGATCAAAGCCCTTTGTCCTTTGCCAAGCGGAGTAATCATATCGATGATGCGAGTGCTGATATCAGCGTTGGTGGCGGTTTTATCGACTTCGAGATTAATCTTTTTTTGTGGATAAAGTGGAGTTAAATCATCAAAGAAAACACGATTGCGAATTTTTTCGGGCAAATCGTGATTGACTTCGTTTACTCTAAGTAAAGCAAAATATCTTTCGCCTTTTTTCGGAGCACGAATTTGACCTTTAACGGTATCGCCCGTTCTTAAAGCGAAGCGTTTAATTTGGCTTGGCGAAACATAAATATCGTCGGAGCCGGGGAAGTAATTCATTTCGGGGGCGCGAAGAAAACCAAAACCGTCTTCGAGGACTTCTAAAACGCCTTCGCCGACAATCACATTTTCAGGATTTTGATCGGAAAAGTTTTTTAAAATATGATAAATAATGTCTTGGCGACCATATTCGCTAACGCTTTCAAGCCCCATGGAAATGGCAAATTTTGCCAAATATTCGACGGGATGGTTTTTTAAATCTTGTAAATTTAATGTTTTGGCACCGGCATTTTGTGTTTTATTTTCTTCTTCATCTTCAAGGGCTGAGCTATTTTCTAGGATTGGAGCCTTATTTTGAGCAGGAATAGTTTCGCTATTTAATGTCGATGAAATTGGACTATTTTCGCTGATTACATGCTTTTTGGGGTGAGGGCTGTTGCTTCTTCTGATTAAATTTCCAGTTTGCATTTTTGGAGTTTTATTTTCGGCTAATCCGTCATTAATTTTAGCGGGTGGATTTTCATTTCCAGTTTCAGTTTCGGTAATATTATTTTCCAAATTCGCACCATTATTTTTTGAAGCATTTGAATCGTTGAAGCGTAATGTTAAGGTTGACATTTATGAGATTAATTGATTAAGGATTGAAATGTTAATTTGATATGATGAATATTTATTTCATATTTTTTGCAAATCGCAAAAAAGAAAGATTTAGAAAATTTATTTCGTCAAATAATAAAATTAGATCACTAACTGTCAACAGTTATTTTTTATTAAAAGAAGTTTTTGATGTTAGCGATAAATTCAATTCCTAAAAAAATTGCCGTTATTGAAATGGCGATTCCAAGGCATCCAACGACGATTCCTATGATAACAAATAAACCATCTTTCGAGAGCATTCCAAAGGATGCGATTAATATTCCTAAACCCGGAATGTAATTTGATAAAGGCATTGGAAGTAAAATAAAACTCGAAAAAAACAACATAAAAAAACCAGTGATTTTTTCGGCTAAAGGCTTATTCATAAAGTGAAGTCGCGGTTTTAGAAATCGTTCAATTTTTCTAATTAATGACGAAGATTTTTGCACCAACATCGCTAAAACCGATCGTTTCACCGATAAATTAATCAATTTTTTTGGAAGTCGAGGCGAAGAATAGCCAATAAACATTTGATAAGAAAAAATAACTAAAGGCGCGGAAATAATGCTGGGGAAGGGCGGTGGCGTAGGAATTATGATGCCAAAGGCAAAAATCATCATTACTAAACCAAAACCCACGGCGTCCATGGCGTTGATGACATCGTTTATGGCGACGCGATCGGCCGAAGAGCTTTTGACAACATCTTCAATGGCTTTGGTGGCGTTGGAGGTCTTGAGATTGTTATATTTTTGATTTATTTCTTTATTTAAAGGCACAATAATTTTTTTCTTTATTTGTCGAAGATATTTTCTATTTTATTTAAAGCGGTTTCGTTTTTATTTTCTAAAATTTTTTCTTCGTTTTTTAAATTTTTTTCTTCGTCTTTCAGGCCTTTTTTTAAGCCTTTGATGCCCTTGCCAATGTCATTCATAACTTGCGGAAGTTTGCCAGCTCCGAAAAGCACAAAAACAATCACAAGGATTAAGAGTAGTTCACCAATTCCAATAGACATAATTTTTTTTAAATAAAGTTAATAAGTGATAAAATTAAATTATTATTTTTTTATATCAAGAGTTTGCATTAATTCTCCCCATTCTCTAGGGCTCAAGCCACTATTTTCTTGTAAAACTTTTTCGCCATTCAGCATTTTTTTAATAATTTCGAGAGCTGGACCAGAAAAATTTTTGCCAGTTTTGTTATTTTTTATAAAGGCTTGATAACAATGCGGAACCCACTTTTTAACGATGTCGAGCATGATTTCGGCGTAAACACGAATTTCATATTGAGCGTGAGAATCGGCGCGTAAATTTAAAAAATGTAAAAGATTGTGTAAATCAATTTTCCAATACCATTGAGTATAACAATTTAACGGCAAATTCATGCGTGCCAACTCGCGTGCCAAGCCTTCTTTCTCGGAGTCTTCGACTTCACCTTTTTCATTTTGGTTAATCATTTTTAAATAATTTTGATAAGAATTAGTGCTGTCTTTTTTCAAAATATCCAAAACCATTTTTTGCTCTTGTGCGTTGAGAATCTTGGTTTCATCGCGACCTTGATGATTTATTTTTGATTGAGCTGATAAATGTTGAGCTTTGGGAATGTAAAATTCATCTTCCATGATTGAATAGCGAGCGGAATATTCATTGACCGAAGCGGTGCGATGGCGAATCCATTGGCGCGCCACGAAAATTGGCAATTTTATATGAAATTTTATTTCGCACATTTCGAGCGGAGTAGTGTGGCGATGAGCGATTAAATAATTGATCAAAGCGGTGTCGGCGTTAATTTTTTTAGTGCCTGAACCATAAGAAACGCGAGCTGCTTGTACCACCGATGAATCGTTGCCCATGTAATCGACAACGCGAACGAAGCCGTGATCCAAAACTTCAAAAGGGTGATATAAAATTTCTTCAAGTTCGGGCGAAACGGGACGAATCGTGGTTTGTTTTTGCTTTTTTAATTGATTTATTTCTTCAAGTTGCTCAGGTTTAATGACCATTTTTAAAAATATAGAGTTGAAATTTAATAACAAAAAGCAATTTTGTTATATTTTTAATTTAGCTCTAGTATTGTTTTAATTATTAAAAGTTTCAATTAGTTTTTTATAAATTTTATGTCGATTGATTTAATAAAAGGACAATTAAAAAATATTCCAAAATCGAGTGGAATTTACAAATTTTTAGACGCCAAAGACAATGTTTTATATGTTGGAAAAGCTAAAAATTTATTAAAAAGAGTTTCCAATTATACCAATAAAAACAACCTTTCGATGCGTATTTTACGCATGGTAACGCTAGCGCAAAAAGTTGAATATGTTATCACTAAAACTGAAATTGAAGCCTTGCTTTTAGAGCATAATTTAATTAAACAATTATCGCCGAATTTTAATATTTTATTAAAGGATGACAAAACTTTTCCACAAATTTTAATTTCACATCATCCATTTCCACAAATTGCCAAATATCGCGGTTTGAAAAACAATAAAGGGCAATATTTCGGACCGTTTGTTTATGCCGGAGATGTTAATCGCACCATCGATATTTTGCGTAAAAATTTTTTGATTAGAAATTGCACCGATCAAGAATTTAAATCACGAAAAAAACCTTGTTTAGAATATCAAATAAAAAAATGTAGTGCCCCTTGTGTAGGCTTGATTTCTAAGGAAGAATATAAGGAAAATATTAAAAATGCGGTGAATGTTTTATGTGGAAAATCGCAAGAAGTGCAAGAAATTTTTCGTCAAAAAATGCAATTTTATAGTGCTAATTTTGAATATGAAAAAGCATTAATTTATCGCGATAAAATTAAATCTTTGGACATTATTCAAGCTAAACAAAATATTAATTTTGATAATGCTAAAGATTTTGATTTGATCGTCGCGGTGGCAATAAATAATAGGGTTTGCGTCTATATTTCTTTTTATCGACTTGGGCAAAATTATGGAGCGCGACCTTATTTTTATGATATTGATGATGGTAAAAATTTAGCAGAATTATTAACGGGATTTATCGGGCAATTTTATTTGAATGAAAATCCGCCGAGTGCAGTTGTTATTGGTTTGGAGATTGAGGAAAAAAAATTAATGGAGCAATATTTATCTTCGCAAAATAATCAAAAAAAAGTAGAAATTATAATTCCAAAGCAAGGCGATAAAATGGCTTTGATAAAGGATCACGAGAATATTGCGATGCAAATTTTAGAGCAAAAAATTTCGCATAATTTGAGCAATAAACAATTATTGCTTGAAGTTAAAAAGATTTTTGGTTTAGCAAAAGTTCCACAAAAAATTGAGGTTTATGATAATAGCCATACTTCATCGCAAAATGCGATTGGGGCTATGATAATGGCGGGAGCCGATGGCTTTATAAAAAGTGGTTATCGTAAATTTAATATTAAAAATAAAAGCGAAATTGATAATGATAAAAAATTTTTAATTAAAGAGGGAAAAGATGATACCGCGATGCTTGAGCAAGTTTTGTTGCGTCGTTTTTCTAAGTTGAAAAATAATGAATTTCCCGATTTAATTATTATCGATGGCGGGCTTGGTCAATTATCTTCAGCTCAAAAAATTTTTAGCGAATTAAATATTAAAATTCCTTTTGTGTGCATGTCAAAAGGCAAGAATCGCAATGCCGGCGAAGAGTATTTTCATCAAAGCAACAAAGAATCTTTTACTCTAGAAAAAAATTCTCCCGTGATGCATTATTTGCAAAGATTGCGTGATGAGGCACACCGTTTTGCGATTATGACGCATCGCAAAAAACGAGATAAAAATTTATTTTTGAGTTAAATTTATTGCTCACCGCCACCGCCACCAACTGAATCGCCATTTCCTCCACTGGAAGCCCCGCTTGGACCTCCTCCGCCAACCGAATCACCATTATTGCTTCCATCTGATTTATTACTTGGAGTAGAAGCACTTTTCTCGCCACTTTTCCTTATGCTATTTTTTATGGCTTTTGGTATGTGTTTTCTTGCAAGACGAGAAGTTGCATTGAGAGCTCTAGTTTGAAGTCCTCTGGTTGCTTTTTCGATTTTGCCTTTTAGATTTAGAGTTGAAGTGGCATCGAGCTCTGCGCCACCGACTAATTTTTTGGCAACACTTGTTATTTTATCCAAAAATTTAAGAAGCACAAACATTATAACCGCAGCTCTAAATAAAGTATTAATTTTTTCTTTGTTCAAAGATGTTAAAACTGGAATTGCCAAATCAAATGCCTCTAAGCCGTTAAAATTTTTAAATTTTGCAAAATTTAAAATGCAATAAATGCTGGTATCATCGGGGGTTCCATAATCATGTTTTGTGCAGTCAATTTCTGGCATCGACGAGATTGAAGTTGTTTTTTTAAATGTTGCAGAGCCAATAAATAGACTATCAAACACTGTTAACATTAAACCGAGATAAGCAAATAAAATCATCGGTTGCAATATGAAGCCCAGCATTTGTTTCCACCAATTTTCAAAAATGCCCTTGGTTCTTTCGAATAAGGCGCAAGTGATGGTGAGTGGCGAAACATAAATCAATAAAATAATGCCAATTATAGACATTACCGTTATGTGAACTGCCCTGATTACTATTGAGACGAGAGTAAAGGCGTAAACAAAAGCGGCGAAGAAAAAAGTTATTCCCATACCGCCGGTTAAAAATCCGGCAAATATCATTTTTGCCAAATTTGGCGTCGATGCTTCGGGTGCGTAGCCAAGAGCTCTTGCTATTTTGCAATCAAGAGTATCCCAAATTCTTAAATAATTTTTCCCTGGTGGGTAAGATGGGTTTTTGGAAACATCAGTTGCGGAATCATCTAATAATTTGCTATGATCATATTTTGGAAACAAACAACCATCATCGCCTGATATTGAGTCTTTGGTTGCTTTTGGTCTAAAGGTTATATTGGAAAATTCACTTGATAAATTCATCACCGAATCAAGAAAAAAGCCTTGCCAAGCATTGCCAAGAACGAAAAAATAAACCAATCCAAATTTAATCAGATAAGTCATAACGGTTTTTTTATTTATAAAAGATTCTGGAGTTGCTAGCAAAATATTGAAACCCAAAATTGTTACCGATAATACAAGAGCTATCTTGATTGGAATTCTAAATGTGTTTTGAACTTTTTGAAAAAAAGTTTGACCTTGCACATCACCTTTGTGATGAAAATAACCGCTCTTACATTCTCCATTTGGTCGATTTTTGGTTTTAACTGGTTTTTCTGCGGGGTCAATACAAGTAGTTTTTCCGGATTTTTGTAAAAAATTATTTTCGAGAGTTTCTTTGAAGCATTGAACCATCGGTGCAGAAAAATTCCTAGAATAAATTGTTGAAAAATCTAAAGATGGATATTTTGATGATCCGGGAACATTTATAAACTGAGAATCGCCTCGTAAATCTTGACATGAATCCGAAAAGAAAAAAGTATCGGGATCGAAATAAGAATATTTTGTTATCGGCGGTATTTTTGTGCAATGATTCATGTGTTGACAAAAATTAGTGATTATTTTTGGATTGTAATAATAAGTTTCTCCGAAGTCTGTCCCGCCGGCGACATTGTGATCATATGGACATACGGTGTATGTTTTTGCGCAAATATAATTTGGATTTCTTTCTGATTCAAAAATTTTATATTTTACTGTTAAAATTCCATGTTTTTCAAAAACTACTCCGCAATCTCCATTAAGACTGCAAACTTTGTGAGCAGCTTTATCATCGAATCTTTCTATGCAAGTGGTTTTTTGACTTTTTTCGTTGCAACAATTCAAAGCTTTGAGACCTTCTAAATCTCTTATTCCTTTTTGTAAAAATCTTTTGCAAGCAAAATTTGGAGTTTGATTTGGACCTCTAAAATAATATTTTTGTTTATCATCGCTATATCCTAAATTATCTTTCCAATCTCTGCCTTTCGGATTTTTACAATAATCCGAACTATTATCTTCATATTCAATCCCGCCATAAATATATTCTCTGTAATAAAGATCGGATATAAATTTTTGAGCATGTCCCCCAGTAATATTACCAGATTCATCAGTTTTCAATAAAATATTGTCTCGGTCGCATCTGACATTGTTTTTAGTGAGTTCGCAGTAGCGTTCATGAGGTCTACTTTTTTTATTACCTGTGCAATATCCAGCTGAGGCCGAGAAGGGTTCAGAAGTTTGCGATCCGAAAACTTCGCTAAGGCATTTTTGATAATTTCCTTCGCCAATTTCCCATTTATCGTTTTTTTGAGAGCCCTTTTTCCAGATTTTCCAGCCCCTTCCGCAAATGTTGACATTGTAAAAATGATCTTTGGCAGTTTCAAAAATTCCTCCTAAAACTCCAACTGCCGTTCCTAAGGCAGTTGTGCAAGCCACAAATGCTGGACAGCAACCGGCCGATTGCGCTGGTATAGCACAGCGGAAGGCAAAAATTCCTAATTCAATAATCGAAAATGGATCAACTGGCATGCCTGAGAGCATAGAAACTCCGGGCGATCCAACTCCGTTCGAGGCTTGTCTTCCATATTGCTGTGCTTGTTTTCCATATTGCTGTGCTTTTTTTGCTAATTTTTGAGCATTTTCTTTTACGACAGTAGCAATTCCTCTCGATGCACTAGCGGTAGCGGTAGCGCTAGCGGTAGCAGCCGCACCAGCTCCAGCCGCACCAGCTCCAGCCGCACCAGCTCCAGCCGCACCAGCCGCACCAGCTGGTGCAACTGTTGATGCGGCCGCCGCAGGCTGGGGGCAAATAATTCTGCAACCGCCAAATGCAATTTGTAACGCGGCACCAGCTCCCAACATGTATCCTAAGCAAGCATCATTTCCATAATTCCACTCAAGATCATTGTTGTTACCAAAAGGATCGAATTTAAAATCTGGAAGTGTGCATTTATCTTCGGTTTCATTATAATTTGAAGTGTAGCATGGTTCATTTCTTTTATTAGCTTGAAAATCTTCTTCACCCTCGATATAAGTACAATCTTTACCGGTAATATTTCTAACATCGTTGTAAGCGCTAGAATTTTGTGCCATTAATTTAGCTTGAGGCATCAAATTAAAGGTGAAGAAGGTTAAGAAAATAATAAAAATATGTTGTATTTTTTTTCTAAGATTCATTAAACATTTTTATCAATTTATTCATTTCAAAATTTTTAGTTTTAAGTGAAGTTCTGTTGGCTATTAAATGAGAAGTTATGTCTAAGATTTTTTCAACTTCAATCATATTATTTTCTTGAAGAGTTTGACCAGAGCTTACTAAATCAATTATAAAATCACAAAGCTTTAATTTTGGAGCTATTTCAATTGAGCCATTTAGCTTTATTACTTCAACTTGAATGCCATTTTTGGCAAAATATTCTTGAGAAATTTTAGTGTATTTGGTTGCAACTCTAATATTTCCAAGGGTTAACAAATTTTTATCGCAATTATTTTCTTTAGCTAAAGAGAGTCGACATTTGCCGATTTTTAAATCTAAAATGGAATAAAATTCGGATGATGAAAATTCTTCAATTACATCTTTGCCACATATTCCAATATCAGCTCCGCCAAACTTAACAAAACTTGCCACATCAAAGCTTCTAATTTTTACGATTTCAAGATTTGAAAAATTGGTTGCAAAAGTAAGTTTGCGTGATTTTTCGTTAAAAAATTCCGATTCGGGAATGATTCCTATTCTAGATAGGAGAGGCTCTAGCTCTTGCATAATTCTGCCCTTAGGAACTGCTAAAATAATTTTTTTCATCATTAAAAATTTTTATAATATCTAACCAATAAGGCGAAAGATTTGTTTTTGTTGCCAACATTATCAATATTTTTATTAAGTGTTTGATAATAGCCAATTTGAGTGGTTAATTTGTCAAAAAATCGATTTTTATCAAATTCATAACCAATATTAATTTCAGAAACATTGATTGAGTTTCCTGAGGCAAAACGG
>CAJBXX010000149.1 GCA_903959715.1 uncultured Alphaproteobacteria bacterium
AATTTTATGTCCAAACAAACCTTTCAGCGCAACAAACCGCATGTTAACATCGGAACCATCGGTCACGTAGATCATGGTAAAACAACTTTAACTGCTGCAATTACAAATTATCTTTCCAAAAAAGGTTTAGCAGAAAAAAAAGCTTATGATCAAATCGATGCTGCTCCCGAAGAAAAAGAACGCGGAATTACCATCAACACAGCCCATGTAGAATATGAAACTGTTGCTCGTCACTATGCTCACGTAGATTGTCCAGGACACGCTGATTATGTAAAAAACATGATTACAGGTGCTGCTCAAATGGATGGTGCAATTCTCGTAGTTTCTGCAACTGATGGTCCAATGCCACAAACTCGTGAACATATTCTTCTTGCCAAACAAGTTGGTGTTCCCGCTATCGTAGTATTTTTAAATAAAGTCGATGCCGTTGAAGATAAAGAACTTCTTGAATTAGTTGAAATGGAAGTTAGAGATTTATTAAACAAATATGATTTCCCAGGCGATACTATTCCAATCATCAAAGGTTCAGCCTTAAAAGCTTTAGAAGGTGATTCTTCAGAACTCGGTGAGCCATCAATCCAAGCTTTGATGGAGGCAGTTGATGCTTTCATCCCAGAACCAAAACGCCCAGTTGATCAACCATTCTTAATGCCAATCGAAGATGTGTTCTCAATCTCTGGTCGTGGAACGGTAGTTACTGGAAGAATCGAAAGAGGTATTGTTAAAGTCAATGAAGAGATCGAAATCGTTGGTATCAAAGCAACTCAAAAAACTACTTGCACCGGTATCGAAATGTTTAGAAAACTTCTCGACGAAGGTCGTGCAGGCGATAACGCCGGCGTTCTTCTTCGTGGTACTAAAAAAGAAGATGTTGAAAGAGGTCAAGTTCTTTGCAAACCAGGCACTATTACTCCTCACACTCACTTCGAAGCTGAAGTTTATATTTTAAGTAAAGATGAAGGTGGTCGTCATACACCATTCTTCAAAAATTATCGTCCACAATTCTATTTCAGAACCACAGACGTTACTGGTTCAGTAACTCTACAAGAAGGTGTTGAAATGGTTATGCCAGGAGATAACACTAAACTCAATGTCGAACTCATCGCACCAATCGCCATGGAAGAAGGTCTTCGTTTCGCCATCCGTGAAGGTGGCAGAACAGTAGGGGCCGGAGTTGTGAGTAAAATTATTAAGTAGAAATAGTCAGTAAAAAATAAATTATGAAAAATAAAGAAAGTATTAAAATAACACTTGAATCTTTTGACCATTTCGTTCTTAATAAAGCTATGAACGAAATAATAGGAACTGTTAGAAGAACTGGAGCGGCAATTAAAGGTCCAATTCCACTTCCAACAAAAATCCAAAAATTCTGCGTCATAAGAAGTCCACACGTAGATAAAGATTCGAGAGAGCAATATGAAATCAGATCTTCAAAAAGACTATTAATAATTTCACCAACAACACAAACCGTAGATGCACTAATGAAATTAAATCTTTCCGCTGGTGTTAATATAAAAATTGCACTAAACGAAAATAAAAATTAGAGGAATAAATGTTGGAACTACTTGCAAAAAAAATTGGAATGACTCATATTTACAAAAACAATGGAAATTGTGTTTCAGTAACTATGATTAAGCTTCATGATAATAGAGTTATAGATCTTGATAATTCAAAAGATAGCACTCAATCTGTATCGCTTGCATTCATAAAAACTGAAAATTTTAAAAAAATTAGTAAATCAGTAATAGGGTTATTTAATAAAAAACAAATCCCTGTTTATAAAAAAATTCACTCTTCAAAATTAAAAAAATCAACCGAAATTAACATTGGAGATTCAGTTGAAATATCTAAATTTATGAAAGAGGGTGATAAAATTTCAATCAGAGGCGTGACTTCTGGAAAGGGATTTGCTGGCGTTATGAAGCGTTGGAACTTCAGGGGATTGGAAGCGTCTCACGGTGTTTCTGTTTCTCATCGCTCACATGGCTCAACTGGTCAAAGACAAGATCCTGGCAAGACTTTTAAAGGAAAAAAAATGGCTGGACACATGGGTGTTAATAATGTGACAATTAAAAATTTAGAAATTGAATTTATTGATAATCAAAATTCAGTTATTGCAGTGAAAGGATCGGTTCCCGGAAAAAATGGTTCAGATTTGATCGTAAAATTAAGTAACTATTAAAAATATTTATGAAATCTTTTAAAATACCAGAAATAAATTTTGAAGAGGGAAAGGTCACCTCGAAAGATTTTAAAACTGAAAATGAAATTAATATAACTAGCGCAAAAACAGTGGCCTATGTTGTAAGATGGCAATTGGCTCGAAATAGAGCTGGAACAGCAAGCACAAAAGCTATGTCAGAAATTTCTGGAACCACTGCAAAGCCATGGAAACAAAAGGGAACGGGTAGAGCTAGACAAGGTAGCAGAAGATCTGTTCAATTTGTTGGTGGTAGAGCCTGTCATGGTCCAACCCCGCGTAGTTTTGATTTTTCAATTCCTAAAAAAATTGCCAAATTATCAACAATCGAAGCTATAAAAAATAAAATACTAGAAAACAAAATTTTCACATTTGCTGATATAAAAAACACGGTAAAAACATCTTCAATTGGGAAATTATTAAGCGAAAATAATATTAAAAGTGCCTTAATAGTTCATGGTAATAATAAAAAAATTGAATTATTTGCTAGAAATATTAAAAATATTAAAATTCTAGATTGCAAAGCAATAAACACACTTGACTTAATCAACTATGAACATTTGATAATAGATTCAGAATCATTTTCAGATAAAATTGCAGGAGTACTAAAATAATGGCGGATATATTAAATTACGATAAAATAAAAGGCTTAGTCTATACTGAAAAATCAAACTTTGGTCTTTCTTTAGGTAAATATACTTTTAACATAGATAAATCTTGTAGTAAAAGTCAGCTAAAATCTCTTATAAAGAAAATATACAATGTTGACGTTGTTAAGGTTAACATTATAAATACAGCTGAAAAAAACAAGAGATTCAAGGGTGTTTTTGGAACTAAGGGTTCTATTAAAAAAGCAACAATAACTCTGAAAAAAAATCAAACAATTAATTTTGGAGCATAAATATGGCATTAAAAAATTTTAAACCAGTAACTTCAACTTTAAGACAATATGTCGCTATCGACAGAAGTGAACTTTGGAAGGGGTCTCCATTAAAAATTCTTACCAAAAAAAATACTGAAAAATCAGGAAGAAACAATTTTGGTCATATTACCGTTAGACATAAATCTGCTGGTCACAAAAAATCATTTAGAATTATAGATTTCAAAAGAGATAAATTTGATTTAGAAGCAAAAGTAGAAAGAATAGAATACGATCCAAATAGAACTTCTTTTATTGCCTTAGTTAAATATTCTGATGGAATATACTCTTATATACTAGCGCCACACAAATTAAGTATAGGTGATGTCATAATGTCATCAAAAAAACTTATTGATGTAAAAATTGGTAACGCTATGCCACTTTCCGTTATTCCAATCGGTTCAATTATTCATAATATTGAAATTAAACCAAGTTGCGGTGGAGTTATTTCTAGATCGGCTGGAAACTACTCTCAACTAGTCGGAAAAGACGGTGGCTATGCTTTAGTTAAAATGCAATCCGGAGAAATAAGATTGTTTTCGCTTGAATGCATGGCAACAATTGGAACCGTCTCAAATTTGGATAATAAGAATACAACAATTGGAAAAGCCGGAAGATCAAGATGGCTTGGAATAAGACCAACTGTTAGGGGTGTTGCAATGAATCCAGTGGATCACCCACATGGTGGAGGCGAAGGAAAAACATCGGGAGGAAGACATCCAGTCTCTCCAACTGGAAAACCAACAAAAGGTAAAATAACAAGAAAAAGAAGTAAAAATACAAACAGATTTATTGTAAAATCAAGGAGAGTTAAATAATGTCTAGATCAACAAAAAAACCACCATATATAGACGGATATTTGTTAAAAAAAGTAAAAGATTATTTAACATCGTCAAAAAAGCAAATCATAAAAACTTGGTCTAGAAGATCAACTATACTTCCGCAATTCGTAGGGGTTAATTTTGCTGTTCATAATGGAAAAAAATTCGTATCAGTTTCTGTTACAGAAGGCATGGTTGGACATAAATTTGGAGAATTTGCTCTTACCAGAACTTTTTATGGTCATGGTGGAGATAAAAAAGTTACAAAAGAATAATTAATTTATGAAACAGAAAATAGTAAAAGCCTCTCTAAAAGTTGTTAAATCAAGTCCTGTTAAAGTTATGAGGGTAACTAAAAATATAACTGGACTTAAAGTTTCTGAAGCTCTAAAGTTATTGCAATTTTCAAAGATAAAAATTTCAACTACTGTTCGAGCTTTGGTTTATTCTGCAATGTCAAACGCAGAAAATAATCACAACATGGATGTCGATAATTTATTTGTTAAGGAAGTAAATGTTGGAAGAGCTTTTGCTTTAAAAAGATTTGCGGCTAGAGGTCGCGGTAAGTCAAGTAGGATTTTAAAAACCTATAGTAACATCACCGTTATTCTTGCTGAAAAAGAGTCAGAGGAAAAATTACAAAAAACAAAAGAGGAAAAATAAATGGGTCAAAAAGTTAATCCTGTTGGATTCAGGTTATTAAACAATAAAAATTGGGAATCTATTTGGTTTGATAAAAAAAACTATTCAAAAAAACTTATTAATGATGTCGCCATTAGAAAGTTCATTATGACAAGCTATTCGCATTGTGGAATTGGATCTGTTATAATTGAAAGACCATCAGATAAAATAAACTTAGTTATCAGAACCTCTAAACCAGGAGTCTTGATAGGAAAAAAGGGTTTAGATATTGAAAAAATTAATCAATCTGTTGAAAAAATAGCTGGAACAAAAGTTGAAGTTAGAATAGTTGAAATTGATAAACCGGATATTAACTCTTCTTTGGTTGCACAATCAATAGCCAAACAACTTGAAAGCAGAGCAGCCTTTAAAAAAGTAATGAAAAAGGTAATGCAATCAGCAATGAAATATGGTGCTCTTGGAATAAAAGTAAGTTGTGCTGGAAGACTTGGTGGCGCTGAAATTGCTAGAACAGAATGGTATAAAGAGGGGTCAGTTCCTCTCCATACTCTTCGTTGCAATATAGATTATGCGACAGCAAATGCTTATACTGGATATGGAGTTATAGGTGTTAAAGTTTGGATATATAAAGGTTTCGTTGAGAAAAAGAAAATATCAACATTGTAATAATTTAATTTTTTAAAAATGCTAACTCCTGCTAAAACAAAATATAGAAAAGCACAAAAGGGTGGTAAAAAAATTCTTGGTGTTTCCTGCTCGGGCAATACTCTAAAATTTGGATCTTTTGGTCTGAAAGCTCTTGAACCATCTAAATTAAATTCAAAGCAAATAGAATCTGCTAGAAAGGTTATAACTAGATACATGAAAAGATCTGGTAAACTGTGGATAATGGTTTTCCCCCATACTCCCGTAACCATAAAGCCTGCTGAAGTTAGAATGGGAAGTGGTAAAGGTAATGTTGAATATTATATTGCAAAAATAAAACCGGGAAGAATAATTTTTGAAATAGACGGAATTGACAATGAGTCTGCTCAAAATGCACTTTTAAAGGCATCTTCAAAGTTACCATTTAAATCTAAAATAATTAATAATTTATAAAATGAGCGAAACAGATAAAAAATCAATGTTGTTAGAAATATACAACCTTAAAAAAGAGTTGCTTTTACTTAGAATCAAATTAACATCTGGAGATAAAATTAACTTAAAAGATTACAGAGAAAAAAAGAAAAAAATTGCAATAACTTTCACAAAACTTAATAAAAAAATATAAATATGAAG
>CAJBXX010000150.1 GCA_903959715.1 uncultured Alphaproteobacteria bacterium
GGAGCGATTGAACCAATTTTTTGCTGAGAGCTTTGCACAATTTCTTCGAGCAATTTTTTTTCTTGAATTTCATGAAAACCACCTCGACCATCCCCTACTTTCCCAACCTTCCTTCCCTTATCCCCTGCGCCTAAACCGTCAATTAAAGATTTCTCTATTCCGTCAAAACCAACATAACTTCCGCAAAGCGAGCCGACGACGGTGCCGTTAGTATCAGCATCTCCGCCTTGTGCCATTAACTCAATACAAATTTCTGCAAAAGCATCTTTTTTATCTTTTCCAGTTTTTATTTTTTCATGCAATTGTTTTAAACCAAAAAAACCGGCGCTCAGAGCGCGATGCGACATGCCGATATTGTCATAATCTGGACTTCCGTTACCATCTTTTTCGATTTGTGGATCAACCAAATTTAAATCTTCCCAGCTATTAAATTTTTCCACCACTCCATCAGCTTTTTTAATTTCGCCATGAATCGCTTTTTGCATTTGAGTTTCCCACTCTGCAATTTTTGCATCCATCTTTCCGTCTTTCCATGAATCCGAAGCTCTGAATCGATCGTATTCGTGCTTTCTTTCATCAAAAACTCTTTTCCCAGCTTGATAAGATTGATCTAAATATTCTTTATATCTTTCATCGCTAACCTTCCCTTCATGATGCTGTAAGTGGTAAAGCATGGTGATATAAGCGACACAATGCGCAGAAACTAACGGGTCGTAGTGCGTAACCTTCGCCAATTCAACCGTGGCTTTTTGTGCTTTTTCAAGATCATCGGGATAATATTGCAAAATATAAGAGCTACTCATCAAGGCACCATTGGCTTGAACAAAATGCGGTTCTTTATATCCTTTTTCATCATCGCTTAAAGCGATTTGCTGCCAAATTTTTTCAGAAGTTGCTATTGGATTCCCTAAGAAACCCCCATCTTCAATAACACTTTTAGTATTGTCACCTAAACCAAAACTATTTTTTCCAAAATATTCTTTTAATTGATTTTCTTTCCATTTTTTAATATCTTTGGCATAATTTTGTTTCGCTTGCTCAAGATCTCCATGAGCGTCTTTTAGTGCTTTGAATTTTAAAACCGCTTGATCGGTATCGTCGGTAAATGAACCTTTGGGAACAATTTGACGCCAAACTTCGCCCGCACCCGCTCTAGCAGTATCACTTCTATCATCTCCCTTTCGTCCTTTAGAAGTATTAAAAAGAGCTTTGATTTCATTACTTATATAAAGCCCCTCTTGTTTTCTAGTTTCATAGGGAAGGGTTTTAAAAATATAAAGCTCCTGCGTGGGAATTGAAACCTTATAATCACCATTTAAAGCCAAAACTCCAGAATCCCTCAGCAAAACTTTTGCTTGTTTTCTTCCCAAAAATTCCGTAGTTAAACCTAGAGCATCAAGAATCGCTTGACCGTAAATTGCCCCCTTGGTGCGATTTTTTAATTCTTGGCGGGAATCAATTTCACTTTCAATTGTCAAATGCGGGAGGGTTTTTGATTTATCAAAAACATCGGTGGCGATTTGTCTTTTCTTTGTCAATTCTCTGATTGAAGTATTTTTATCTCTACTCTCATCGAAAATCATTTTATCAATATCATTTTCAAAGCATTGTTGAACCGACGAGAGCCCATAGCCACCTGGCGCTGATAATGTTTTTTCAAATTCTGTTTTATTGCCCTTAAATACGCCGTAAACTTTTTTATATGTATCTTTTAAGTCTTGTAAAAAACCATCAATTTCTGTATCAGAGCCTTTCAATTTCTCGCTGTAAACCATCAATATTCGATAACTTTGAATAATTTTGTTAAGCCTTACTAAATGTCCTTTTATTTCATTATAATTGACTTTTGCTGGATCACCCGCATCGCCATTTTCCTTTATCAATCCAGCGGAAGTAAAATATTTTTTGGTAAGGGCTAAATAATTGTCTCTATAATCCTTATTTTGAATTAAAGATGTAATTAAATTTTTATCATATATTATTCCTCTTTCCTCAACTCCCGCAAATTGCTCAAAATCTCCATAGGGATTAACATTTTCAACATTTTGGTTTAAAGCTAAATTTGGAAAATACCAATCAAAATGTTTTCCACCACCCACAATATCTCGCACAGACCACAAAGAGGAAGCGTCTTTTTTTACTCTTAATTGAGAAACGATTTGTTGAGTGGCACTGCCTAGTGATCCAATAATATTAGGTGCGACCTCTTGCATTTTATAAAAAATAATTGAATTGATTTTAAAATATCACCACTTTTTTAATTTTAAATTATACAAATAAATTTTTAAATCAAGCTTAACTAATTGATTGTTAAAGCATTAAAAACGGGGACCTGCGTCGCCCTTGACTTCGTCCTTTTCTTTTAAAAGGACGAAGCGTTGACCAACAAAAAAATTCCAAAAAAGAC
>CAJBXX010000151.1 GCA_903959715.1 uncultured Alphaproteobacteria bacterium
GAAATCAGCAAATTTTTTTAATCAACAATTTTTTCATTTTACTAAAGAAAAATAACCCGCATCGCCAAAAAGTTGGCTTAAGCAACTCTCCCGTAAAGCGGAAGAGTGATAAGCCTTTAAGCCCTAGCAAGTCCTTGTTGAAATTAACGACCTCTTCCCGTCGCTCCAACTCCTTGTTGTTGAGCCGATATTTTTTTCGATGACTCCGCTAAAACTTCTTTGGTAGAAGAAACAACTGCTTTTGAATCTTCTCTTGTCATCATATCTTTCATTAAAGAATAACTAAGATTTGGATCCCTACCCGCAACCTCATTACCGGGAGTTGCTGGCATTGTTGCGTGCGGAGGAGAATGGCGAGAAGGATCTGCGGAGCGAGCATCTCCCAATTTAACTTCCCCTAAATCACCCTCTAATGATTGTTGAGAATCTTTTTTTAAAATCCCAGCAACCAATTTAGAAAATTTATTTGTGATTTCGCCAAAAAATTCTTCCATTCTTTCTTGATAACTTTTAGCTCCCTTTCTAATCGTCTCTTCTTGTTTTTTTTGTTCTTCGGTAAGTTTTTTTGCTGGGTTATAAACTTCATTTGGAAAAGTTTGATAAACAATAGCAACATTTTCTTTAGCCTCTACCAAGCTTACATTACTATGGCCCGCTGGCAATGGTGCATTTTCTTGAATTGGAGCCAATTTATCATTTTCACCTTGAAAAATAACGGTGCTTGGACAAGGATTTGCATTATCACTCACCTTGGCGACATTAGCTAAATCAAGGCGACGCATGCCTTCAATTCCAGCTTTTATTGTCGAATCTTTGATTCCTAATTCTTTCATATAATCAACCAAGGCGTTTTGTTGGCAATTTGCCGTAACCGTTCCGAAGCTACAATTAAAGTTTCGAGCCTTTGCTAAATTTTCAATTATTTTTTCATCATCTAAAGCCTTCCCATCTTTTTGAATTAATGGTCCATAAATTGTCTTAGCTTGCTCGGTTGTATATTCGGTTGTAAAATTATTTGGATTTTGATTATGAGTACTAATCAAATCGAAATTCACCCCGCCGGCCGTTTCGTTTAAAGCCACCAAATATTGCGTTGGCGGAGTGCCTTTATGTCCTTTTTCAAATAATTTTGCTTCATATAAAAGACTTCTATCAAAATGATCGGAGAGCGTTAATTGCTCGCGTTTATTCGCTCCACCATTACCGGGATTTATTAAAACGAAAGGTTCTTTTTTATCCAATCCGCCCTCTTCCCAAATTTTATCTCGCTCTAAAGGCGTTATTGTTGGAACTCCTTTTTCATCAAAGGTGATTTTGAAATAAGATTTTAATTTAGGCTCAATATTTTCTAAATCTTTTTGATCAATTACTTGTAATTTTCGATTAGTATCAAGATTCATTAAGTCTTTGGCCTCTAGCGGTCTCAATAAATTGAGATAATCTTCTTTTCTGCCGTCGGCAATTATTTTATCGATTGATTCAGCGGTGGGTTTTATTTCCCCCGGGAACTTATTATTTGGGAGATTCTCATAAATAGCCAGCAATTGTTTTTTAAAATTTTCAGGATCATCTTTTTTTTCAGAGGCAATTATTCTATCGATTTCGGTGGTGGGTTTTTGTGCCGGAGGCGTATAAGAAATATCCAGCAATTGTTTTTTAAAATTTTCAGGATCATCTTTATTTTCAGAAAATTTTTTAAAACAGGCCTCGGCTAAAGGTTCGAGATATTTTTCTTTTAGAGGTGCTAATTTTGCTGTCACTTCGATTTCTGATTTAATTTTTTTAAGTATATCTGGCGATATCTCAAAATTAAGACTTAAAAATTCAGTAATTATTGCCTCATCGGGAGATCCTTTTGAAATTCTATCTTTTATTAAATTTTTTGTAGCTTGATCAATTTTTTGAAGAGATGGGGGGGTTGATTCATTTTGCATAAAGAATTAATTAATGTTAACAAATATTTTTTAACTTCAAAAATTTTATAATATTATGAATTTGGGAATGCAAGATTTAGTTATGTTTA
>CAJBXX010000152.1 GCA_903959715.1 uncultured Alphaproteobacteria bacterium
AGCTTGCGATGAAGAACTTCATGATTGCGAATGATTTCGCGAACTAAAATATCAATCTTCGCCATTTTGGCAAAAACTAGCGTAAGAACCATTAAAAATAGAATTGAAAAGTAATTGATTATGGAATCAATAATTGCGGGCTTAATCAAGCCTTCGCGACTTTTGATATTTTCAATTTTTTTAATTCGTGAAATAGTTTTTGGATGGGTAGAAAAAATCGTAAAATAACCGCTCTCACCCATCATTGAAAGTGCCAAAGCCATGTTTTTTCCGCCAAAAGCTTTACTCGCCTGCATATCGCAACGATATTCAATTGAACGCGAAACAAATTTTCGTAAAAATTCGTAAACATTATAAACAATTACCGAATTAAAAATTGTAAAAATAGCATTAAAAAAATTATAACCACTTGCCATCAAAAATGCGGAAAACCTTCCACCATATGGAGCGGTGTTAACTAATCGAGATAAATAAAAGAAGATAAAATGCAAAATATGACTTACAAAATTAGTAATTTTTTGATTGGTTAAAATAATAAAGCTTGGTAAAAAATCCTTGTTTATTAAGTGCGACATTTCATGCGACATAACGCTTCGAATTGCCGATAAAAACATTTTTGGCTCGGGGCATGAAACCAAATAATGATCAATTAATCCGCGCGAGATAACGATTGTTTTGGAGCCAAGACTGCCAACGGCGTAAGCATTAATTTCGTTTGAATTTTTTATGTATAAACGCACTGAATTTTCGCCAAATTTTTCTTTAACTTGAAGAAAAATTGGCGTTAAAAAATCATATTCTTTATATTTTTCATATTTTTTGCATTTTTTTAATGAAGCTCTAACCGAAAACCCAAAAATAAAATCTAAAAATAAATAACAAATCATTAAAAAACTTATAGCAAAAATGACGATTTGCAAAATATTAAAAACTTTTTGCAATATTGAGCCAGATATGATGAAGGCACCTTTTTGATAATCAATAAAGGGCAATAAAATTGCTAAAAATGGCGACAAAATGAAGAGCAGATTGAAGCATGCAATTATGTAAATTAATATCAAACTAAAAGGCTTGGCAAACATTTTGCAAATGAAAATAAATTGTTATTTAAAATTTTTTGTTTTAATATTTTTAAATGAAAACAATAAAAGTTTAATTTTCTAATTCAACATAATAAAAATGCGCACAATTCGATTTAAAAATTTTGAAATTTCAAATAATTTACCTTTCGTCTTAATCGCCGGACCTTGCCAGACTGAATCTCGCGATCATTCAATGATGATGGCAGAAAATATTAAAAAAATTTGCGATAAATTAAAAATTAATTTTATTTACAAATCATCTTTTGATAAAGCCAATCGCTCAAGCGTCTCTAGCAAAAGAGGCATGGGTCTAGAAAATACTTTACCAATTTTTGCTGAAATTAAAAAGAATTTTGATTGTCCAATTTTGACCGATATTCACAATGAAGAACAGTGCAATTTATTGGCTAATTGCGATGAAGTTGATGTTTTGCAAATCCCCGCATTTCTATGTCGCCAAACCGATTTACTTGCTTGTGCTTCAAAAACTAATAAAATTATTAATGTTAAAAAAGGGCAATTTTTAGCACCTTGGGACGCTCAAAATATTGTGCAAAAAATTGATCACAATGGCAATAATAAAGTTATGCTTACCGAACGAGGCGTCAGCTTTGGCTACAATACATTAGTTTCGGATATGCGTAGTTTGCCAATTATGGCAAAAACTGGTTGCCCCGTGATTTTTGATGCAACGCATTCGGTTCAACAACCTGGAGGGCTTGGTGGCGCTAGCGGTGGACAAAGAGAATTTGTTGAAACATTGGCTTCGGCGGCCACCGCGGTTGGAGTTGCCGGCTTATTTATCGAAACTCATCAAGACCCTGATAATGCTCCTTCCGACGGACCTTGCATGCTTCGTCTCGATTCACTTGAATTGCTTCTTACAAAGCTTAAAAAATTTGATGAAATTGCTAAAAATTTAAAATAATTTTATTTTGTTTAATATGAAAAAAATATTAAAAATTTTAGTAATCGATGACGACACTCGTCTTCGCAATCTTCTTGGAAAATTTTTAGAAGAAAATGGCTTTGAAACCTCTCTAGCAAAGGATACCGACGAAGCAAAACTATTTTTAAATAATCAAAAATACGATTTATTAATTGTCGATGTCATGCTTCCAAATCAAAATGGCATTGAATTTACTAATAATTTTCGACTCTCTTTGGATAATACTCCAATAATAATTTTAACCGCAAGAGGCGAACAAGATGATCGCATTAAAGGTCTTGAAGCTGGTGCCGATGACTACATGCCCAAGCCCTTTGAGCCCAAAGAACTTTTACTTCGTATCAATAATATTTTAAAAAGAACGCAAAATAATATTAGCCAAAATCATGAACAAAAAATTGCAAATGAAGAAATAATTTCATTTGGTGATTTTAATTTTAATCTCAATCAATTGCGTTTAAAAAAAGCAGAAGATTTTATTCACATCACTGAAAGCGAAGCAAAAATTTTGAAAATTCTTGCTGAAAATCAAGGAGTTGCAATCGCTCGCAATAAATTATCCGAAATGCTTGGCGGGATAGATGAGAGAAGCATTGATGTTAGTATAACTCGCTTAAGAAGAAAGATTGAAACCAATCCTAAACAACCTCATTATTTGCAAACCATTAGAAATTTTGGTTATATTTTGCACGATTAAATTTTTAAAAAAAGACAAAAAAATAGCCGTAAAATTCTTGATAATTAATTTTATCAAAGAATTTTACGGCTGAATTTTATGTTTTAAAAACGCCTTTAATTAATAATTAAAATTGCTTTTTTAAAGCAAGAGAAATTACATCAACCGAAGATTTATATTTACCGGCAACGCTTCCTTCCGAGCCTGGTATTGGACCATTTGAACCATAATCCGCCACATTAATTTTAGCAGTTTTGTAAATTTGGTGAACATACGCTAAATCAACTTCAAAGCCATTGCCAAGCTTATGATTTAAACCCGCACTTATCCAATATTTATTAGCAAGAGGAATTCTAGCTTCGCGATTTCTATAATTCATCGCTTCTTTTTCATAAGCCAAACCAGTTCGCAATAAATTATTTTTATCTAAAGCATAATTGGCACCGAGTGAATAAAGATAAGTGTCATTCCAATTAAACTTAGAAGAGCTGCTTAGTAACGCATTTTGAGCTACAACATCAAGGTTTTTAAGCCTAGACCATCTAGTCCAAGTAGTATCAGCAACAATTTGCAAATCAGGATTTACATTGAAAGAAGCACCAATAGACATTGATTCAGGAGTAGTAGTTTTGGCTTTAAATTTAGATACCAAACTATCATCAAGATCAACATTACCTTTTAATTTATAATCAATTTTAGAGCGATATCCCAAACCAACTTTTAAATCTTTAGAAATATCATATTTAAAACCAAAATTATAACCATAGCCCCAATCAGAGCCATCAACGGTTCCTAATCCAGAAGTGGCAAGTGAGGTAGCAATTTCTTTAGTAAGATTTGCTTTGTAATATTGAGCAACAAAACCAGCACCAAATGACAAATCATCGGTGATTTTATAAGCCAAAGATGGATTTAAATTTAAAGTTGAAATCGAACTATTTAAAGCACGAAAACGAACAGACGAATTTTTATTATATTTAGTTTCTAGTCCAAATGGCGAAGTAACTGTTAAGTTAGCCGACAATTTGTTATTAATTGGAGTTGAAAAATAAAGAGATGGAATAAATTTTTGCGTTCCAGCATTTCTTGATTCGCCACTTCTTGCACCAAGGATAGAGTTGGAAGAAATATTATCTGGATCAATCGCCAATCTAACATAGCTAAATGAAGTAATGATTTCGCTTTTATCTTTCCCCGCTGTTACCGCTGGATTGAAGAAAATATCACTCACATCATGAGCACCAGTAGAGCCTCCGGCATATGAGTTAGCTGCACTTGAAGCGGAATAAACCGAAGTTGAATATCCACCCGCAAAGGCATTTGAAAATGATGATGTCATTAATATCAAAGACGATATTAATATTTTTGGTTTAATATTAATTTTATTCATATTTGTAAGTATTTTGTTTTTTATTGTTAGAAATTATTTAAATAAATTAAGAATGATTTTGTTTTATTATTTAATAAATGATTATATATTTCTAAACATTTTTTATGAAAAAAAATTATTTTATAAATTTGTATCAATTTAGAAACATATCATCTTGATTAAAATCAATTTTATTTATTATAAAAGGGATAATCTGTATAACCTTTTTCCGTTCCGCCGTAAAATGTAGCACGGTTATATTTATTTAAATCGTAGCCAAATTTAATTCTTTCTGCCAAATCTGGATTAGCGATATAATGACGACCAAAAGCCACGGCATCAGCCTCACCTTTATCAACTACTTCTTTAGCGCTTTTTGGATCATAACCACCCGCCGAAATCAAAACGCCATCATATTTTTTTCTAAAAAGTTCTGAAGTGCTTGGGGCGGAAGAATCAACGCTATCACTTCCTCCCGCTACTGAAGAGCGGGGTTCAATTAAATCAACAAAAGCAATTTTCCTTTTTGAAATTTCTTGTAAAACATATGAAAATAATTCGATTGGATTCGAATCTTTCATATCGTTAAAAGTGCCAAATGGTGAAAGTCTAACGCCGACGCGACCTTTGCCAAAAACTTTTATAACTTCGTCGAGCGCTTCAAATAAAAATCTTGCACGATTTTCAATCGATCCGCCATAAATATCCTCTCTTTTATTAGAGCCATCTTGCAAAAATTGATCGACTAAATAACCGTTGGCTCCATGCAATTCAACGCCGTCAAATCCAGCTTCTAAGGCATTTTCACTGGCCTTTTTGTAATCCATCATAATCGCTTTAATTTCATCAATTTCAAGAGCGTGGGGAGTTTCGATGGCGACTGGCTTCCATTTACTATCATAAGTTCCGCTATTTTTTGCAGGCAAAGCCGATGGTGCCACGGGAAGCTTATTATCGATTTGCAAAGATTTATGCGAAATTCTGCCGACATGCCATAATTGCAAGAAAATTTTGCCACCTTTTTCGTGAACAGCTTTGGTGACCAATTTCCAACCCGCAACTTGCTCATCAGAATAAATTCCGGGAGTCGCTGGATAGCCTTTGCCTTGAGGTGAAATTTGAGTAGCTTCGGAAATTATCAAGCCGGCGCCCGCTCTTTGCGAATAATATAAAGCATTAAGTTCTTGAGGAATATCACCGGGTTGAATTGAACGCATTCTAGTCAATGGAGCCATTATAACTCTGTTTTCTAAAGTGATTTCGCCGATTGTTAATTTATCAAATAAAGTTGTCATGGCTAAAAAATTAAGTTAAGAAATTGATATATTTATTTCAATTTTTAAACTTAAAAATAATTTTGTCAAAAAAATATTTTAAAAAATTTTTACAAAATTAAATTGCTGATTCGCTTTAGAAAATTAATGCTTAAAAAACTTTTACATTTATTTTAATTGAAATAAAATTATGAAAATAATTTAAATTTAAAATATA
>CAJBXX010000153.1 GCA_903959715.1 uncultured Alphaproteobacteria bacterium
ATTATATTTTTTTTATCTTTATTTAACATAAATTAACTAAAATCACTTATTGTTAATCGATTTCTAATATATTTAGCAAAATGCTGTGCATCATTGATTTCATTATCTTCAAAGCCAATATTATTAAAATCAAAATCAATTTTAAAGTGATTAAATATTTTAATTAAAAAATCTTTTTCACAATAATTTTTTTGCAAAATTTTGGTAATTTTCGTTTTATTTTTTTTAAAATTTTTTATAATTTTTTCACTATTTTTCAGCAAATAATCTTTTTTTATTTTATATTCTTTAGAGCATTCAAGCGCTAAATCAGTTCCAAAATATTGATTAATTTCATTAAAAAAATCATTTTCACGCAAATCTTCAAAGAAATTTTCGAGGAATTTTATAAACAATTTTTCGTGGCAATATTCAATAATTTTTTCTTGATTATTGAGACTTAAAATTGTTGAGCTAGCAATCAATCTGCCGTGAAGAATATCGTGAGTTTTTTTGGGATATTTCATGGTCAAAACATGTGCTAATAAATGCTCGGATTGGCTGGCTGGAGCCGAAGAATCGGCTATTGTCATCGCCCAACCCGAAGTTAAAATCATTTTAAGTAAAATGCGTAAAAATTTATCATCTTTTAAGTTAAAGTTTTTATAATTTTTCGCAAAATTTTTAATGATTTTTTGTTGAATTTTTAAGGCTTGAAAATTTATCGATTGCAAAAAAACAAAATGATTTAATGCCAAATCAAAATTACATGAATAAAAACATAAAACATCAGCTAAACCTGCTTTGCTCAATGCTTCGGGCGCATTTTTTAAAATTTTCAAATCGCACCAAACCGCAATCGGCAACTTTGCTTCTAAAGTTTTTTTATGATTATTAATTGCAATTGAAGCGTTTTTTGAAACATAACCATTCATCGAAAGTGCTGAAACTAAAATTATATAATTTTTATTCAATTTTTTAGCACTATATTTGCACAAATCGTTGATAGTTCCGCTTCCGAAGGCTATAATTAAATTACAATTTTTGGCATTTTGAATAATTTTATTAACAAAATTTTCATTAGCTTGAGGGGTTTTTAGAATTAAAAAATTTACAAATTTTTTAGCAAAATCATTACGAAAAAATTGTTTATTATTTTGCCAAATATTTTCATCGCTCACAAATAATATTTGAGCACAATCAAGCCCCATTTTCGTGATGTTTTCTTCAATTTCATGGGTCAAATTTTTATTAATTACAACATTAATTTTTTGTTTTAAATCGATCATTTTATTTTAAAATAAGTTCTTGAGTCATAAAAAATTGTAAATATTATTTGGATAAATTTTTTAAAAACAAATTTTATGTCATTATTAAATCTTAAAGCGACATTAAACAATATTTAAATTTTTAAAATGGAAGGAATACAGTTTTTTTTACTAATTTTACAAATTATCATTGCCGTTTTGATGGTAATTTTAGTTCTCATTCAAAAATCTGACGGTGACTCACTAAGTGGTCTTGGTAGCGGTTCAGGTGGCTTAAATTCAGCAATTTCTGGGCGTTCAAGCATGTCAATTTTGAGTAAGGCAACCATGTTTTTAGTTGCTCTTTTCATGATCAACTGTTTGATTTTGGCATCAATCACCAAAAAAAAATCTAGCTCGATTAGCAAAGAACTTGAAACCATAATCAAAGAAACTGATGCCAAAAAAGGCGCTTCACCAAAGCAAGATTCAACAAATATTAACCAATCTTTACCATCTGATAACTCGGCTTCCAAGCCTGCAGTTCCAGCGGTTGAGTAAAATTATTTTAAATTATGAAAACAACTTCTCTTAACTCAACTCATCGCTCACAAGGTGCCAAAATGGTTGAATTTGCGGGTTATGATATGCCGGTTCAATATGCCGATGGAATGCTCAAAGAGCACGAATGGACGCGTTCTGGCAATGTCGGAATTTTCGATGTTTCGCATATGGGTCAATTTTTTATTGAAGGCTTTGAAGTCGCCAAATTTTTATCAAAAATTACTCCCACCGATTTTTCTTTGAGCACAGAAAATCTCGCTAAATATACAGTTCTAACCAACGAAAATGGTGGAATCATTGACGATTTAATTATCACCAAAATTAATGATGAAAAATTTTTCATCGTTCTAAATGCCGGTTGCAAAGAAAAAGATGCCACTTGGATTCGTCAAAACCTCCCCCAAAATATTAAATTCACCGCACTCGACGATCGCTCTTTAATCGCAGTTCAAGGGCATAAAGCTCAAGAAGTTTTATCGCGTTTTTTAAAAAACGGAAATCTTGAAAATTTACCTTACATGAATCTTGGTTTTTTCCATTTAAAAAATGATCAAGAAATTTTTATTAGTCGAACAGGTTACACCGGAGAAGATGGCTTCGAAGTAAGTATAAAAAATTCTGAAGTTGAAAAATTTTGGCTCGATTTATCTTCGCAAGCTGAAGTTAAGCCAATTGGCTTGGGAGCTCGCGATTCTTTGCGTTTAGAAATGGGTTATCCACTTTACGGTCACGATCTCGATGACTCAACTTCCCCAATTGAAGCTAGCATTGGCTGGGTTGTAAGCAAATCCAACGATAATTTTGTGGGCTCTTCGCGAGTTTTAAAAGAAAAAATTGATGGCGTCCAACGCAAAAGAATGGGCGTTAAACTTCTTGATCGAGGCATTGCCCGCGAAGGCACCGAAATCAAAAAAGATGGCAAAAAAATTGGTGTTTTATCAAGCGGTGGTTTTTCACCAAATCTTAAAGTTTCAATTGGTCAGGGTTATTTCAATCCTACAATAGTTAAAAATGGTGATAATGTTGTGGCTGTAGTTCGTGATCGCGAAATTCCAGCTATAATTTCATCATTTGTTTTCGTTGAACCAAAAACAAAATCATTAAAAAAATCTTCTTAAAAATTAACAATTAAATTTGGAGTAAATATGAAATTTACAAAAGATCACGAATGGATAAAAGTTGAAGGCGATGTCGCCACAATTGGCATTACCGAATATGCGGCCGAAGCCTTGGGCGAGTTGGTCTATGTTGAACTTCCAAAAATCGGTAATTCTTATAAAAAACATGACGCTTTCGCGGTTGTTGAATCTTCAAAATCTGCCAGCGATGTTTATATTCCTGTATCTGGAGAGGTTGTTGCCATTAATGAATCTTTAAATTCGGCGCCCGAACTTATCAATCAATCTTCTTATCAAGATGGTTGGATTGCGAAGGTTAAAATCGCTAATCAAAATGATTTAACCGACACTATGGATGAAGCTTCTTACAAAAAAATGCTTCAAGATAAATAAATCAAAATAGCTTTCGCTTTTTTGATTTATTTTTATGGAATGATTAAATTAAAAACATTAGAAATATTGTTAAAATAATTTTAAAATTTATAAACTTTAAATTGTGCATCACAACCCAAGCTCAAAACAAATTAAAGCCCTAGAAATTTTTTTTTCTAAAGCACTTAAAGCAGTTTCAATAATAAAATTGAAGTTCTTTTTATTGTCTTTTTTGTTAATGCAATTTCAATCACAATTTGCATTTTCTGCTACAACCTACTCTCTTGGCGAAAAAAATACTTCTGAATTTCTCAATGGCGATATTGCAAATTTTACCGATGAAAACGGATCATTGTTAGTTGACTCAGCTAAAACCTTAAATTCCGTTAGTGCAACCACCAACAATTTCGGTGCCATAAAATTTACCACCATTAACAATTTAACCGTCAATGGTGCGATTGGCGAAACTACAAAATCTATCAACAATATTTTATTCCAAAATAACAACGGCACCTTAACCGCCAAAGATGATTTATTCATAGCCAACGGAATCAACACCACCGCAAATAATTCGGGAAATATTGTTTTGAGTGGCACAAAAATTCAAACAATATCATCCTCAATCG
>CAJBXX010000154.1 GCA_903959715.1 uncultured Alphaproteobacteria bacterium
TCTTGATCTACAGAACTTTGTGATAATAAATCTCCCAATTCGCTGTTAATGTAATTTTTAGTAATAGAAAAGTTTTCTTTTTCTTGATTTTTATTTAATAAAGAAAATTTACTTTCACTAAAGTTTGTATCTACATTAGATACTTTTGTCATATAATCTTTAGCAGTTGTTCCGTTTGCGTCAGACTTATTATTTCCCTTTAAAAAATCTCTTAATCCACCAATGCCAAGAAGATGAGATGTTGCAAGCATACCAGATTTTGTAACGACCACGCCATCTACATTTTTACCTATGTATTTATCGAGACCCATATCTGAAATCTGTTTCCAATGTGTGTTAGTATATTTTAACATTGCATTTTCTTGTGCTTGTGCATTTTTTAAAAAATCATCTTTTCCATATACCCCATCTTTACCAGTCCAAAAACTATTATTATAATTGTTGCCAGGTATTCCATCTCCCTTTTTGTAATAACCAGAGTCAATTAGTGCCAACTTAGACATTTGATATTTACCGAGATAATGAAGTTGATTTTCCGCATTATATTTAAAATTGGATTCAAGAGATGCGATTCTGTCATAATAATTATTGTGTTTAAGGTATTCTGTCGATTTTGTCATAAAGAACTAAATTAATTATTAAAAATTGTTATAAAAAAAGATTTTTACAGTGGTTAGTAAAGTAGTATTTTTTTCCATCAAAATGCAATATTGCATAATTTTTTCCGTCCAAATCGCAAGGAATACGAATGTCCGAATATCCAAAATGTTTTTTTTCAAGAACCTCAATTTTGCAATCTCCATGCAATACAATGTCTTGCAAATTATTGTTAATTACGATTTGAGCACATGTGCTCCTTGCACCGCAGAAATAATTTGAATAAAAACATACAAGAGCATCATCTTTTGTATCATCATTATTTAAATCATATTTTTTAATGCCAATTTCATTTACGCCAAATTCACCTTTTTTGAAACCATCTATACATTTAGATTTACCTTCGCAGGTATCGTAAATTATTTTATTTCTCAAATTAACCTCATCCAGAAAGCTCTCTTTATCGAAATTAATCTTTTCCGCTCCCGCATTGAAACATAAAAGTTGGTTAAACAACAAAAACATCCAAAACATCATAAAATAAATGCGAACAAAACTTATTTTCACATTTTTTATAAATTTTTTCATGATAACATATTTGAGTTTAATAATTGAAATTAATTTCTTGAATCAAGCAACCTTTAAACTTTATTAATTTTTTAAAGTTTTTTGGCTTTGTTTTTGTAAAAATATAATCTTCGCCACTAGAGTATTCGTTGTTGGTCTTTTGGTATAAAAAACCACTTTCTTGATAAGTGTTTGAGAAATAATATTTATCGGGCATTGCAAGATATTTTTTGTTATAAATGTCATATATCAAAATAAATGATTTGTTCAAATATTCTTCATTTTCATTCTTTAGCACTAGCGAATCATAGTTGTAGGCAATATATTTTTCTCTTTTTTTGTCAAAAAAATTATAAACTCCTGGACCATCATAAATACTTTCATTTTGTGTCATTATTATATTTACAACCCTCTCCACCTCCTCACACTGTTCCTTCGCGTCTTTTTTTGGCAAGTCAAAATGTGGTTCGGATTTTGCTTCATCAATATTTTTTGCATCAATTTTATTATTATTTTTGCCATCAACTTCATCATCGCTTTTGGCAAATGAAATATTTGATGAGGCGAGTATTATCAACAATGTAAAAAATATTTTCTTAATCATAATATTTTTGATTTAACGATTTATTAATTTGATTTTAAAATATTTTTGGAACTATAATTTTTTAAGAATATTAAGTTAAAAAAACACACAAAGCTTGTCAAAAAATTTTTGTTTTATTAAATTATTTATGAAAAAAATGTCCTAATTTTAGAATTTAAATTGCGTTTTGAAGGTTAAAAAAAATTTACGATGCAAAACTACTCGACCAATTATTTTCTGCGTAAGCATTAATCGCCGAAGTGGCGATTAATCGCGAAGCCATATCCGCCGACACTAATTCAATATCTTCTCCAAGAGCCAATCTTGCTACCATCA
>CAJBXX010000155.1 GCA_903959715.1 uncultured Alphaproteobacteria bacterium
AATTTCACTCCTTTCAAAGTCTGGAGAAAAAATATTTACCTCAAAATTTACATCGAATTATTCGTCACTTTTCTTCTATTAGGATTCTTTCAAATTGTTTCAATTTTAATAATTACAAACTATAATAATAATATCATGGAAAAGTTTTCAGGAAAAGTAAAATGGTTTAATGAAATAAAAGGTTTCGGTTTTATCAAGCCAGATGGCGCTGATAAAGACGTGTTTGTTCATATTAGCTCCATTGAAAGAGCAGGTATCAAGAAGTTAAACGAAGGTCAAAAAGTTATTTACACTTTAACCGTTAGAAAAGGCAAAGAATCTGTTGATTTCATCGAATTAGATGAATAAAAATTAAAATTTTATAGAGTGATTTTGAGATATTTTTGTTTCAAAATCACTCTTTTTTATTGAAAAATTTTTATTTTATATTTTTCAATTGAAATAATATTAATTTACTAGAGATTATAAGAAAAAAACTTTTAAAATGATTTCTAAAAAACTACTATCAACACTATTTTTATCAATTCTAATTCAATCATGCTCCTTCAATAATCTTAACGATTCTTTAAAGAAAACAGATTGCAACAACTCTTCCCAAGAAATAAAAACTAGAACAAAGCTTTTTCTTGAACTTTCAAACAAAGAGCTCAAAAGACGGCACAATATTAGAATCCCTTCACTATCAAGCCTCGAAGACGAAAGTGTTTTTTCAAAAATTATTAACGCTATCAAAAATTCACCAAAAAATTCAAAATATATTCTCGTTGATTTGCGAGGCTACAAAGATGTCGATTTAACCAACATCATGATTTCCAATGAGTCTGATTTTACTTTGACTCCTTATCTTTATTCTTCAAAATATTCACAAGGTTTTTTTAGTTTGATAAACATTAATGAATCCTCGATAACCGTTGCTCCGCCTGAAGTTTTAAAAATATTTAAACCACAAAAAATTTACCGCCCCGATTTAATCGGAAGTGAAATAGTAATAAATGTAAGCGGTTCCGAAACCATATTCGGCAACATGAAATTCTCAAAAGATATAAAATTTTCCTTAATTGCCGATAACATAAAAAAACCTTATAGACTAGATTTAAGAGAGGCGAGTAATATGCAATTTAATTTAAATCGTAAGTGGATTATGCCGGTTTACAGCCTAGAAAATAGCATCACCGAGCATAGTAAAGTTACCACCGCTTTCATTCAATTCATTAACAATAAAAACTCTCAAATATCACTTCAAAAATTTTATAAATCGATTGCGAAATGCTATGTTGAAGACGGTATAAATAAATTCACAAATTAAAAAATATGAAATTTATTTTAAAAAAAATGAAAAAAATTATAATTTTTTTAACATTTTTTATAACTTTCTCATGTCAAAATTACTCTACGGAATACAATTCCCAAGAAAAAATTAATGTCAATTCTCTTTCGGAAATAAAAAAAGGCGAAGCTTGTAGTAAAAATTTATTCGGTGGCTTTACCATTCCTTATATTGGCGAAACTGCCATTCGATTGTCAGGAGATCAATCAGTTATTACCGCTATAAAAAACGGCAATATCCAAAGCATTTACGCCATCGATAAATATAACAAAAATTATTTTTTTTATAGCAAAAGATGCACCGTAGTTTATGGAAAATAATTTTACCAATTTAATAAAAAATCAATTTAATTTATATAAAAAAAGTTGGATAAATTCTTCAAGAAACGGCTTGAGCATTGATGAAAACAATATTCCGATTCCTTGGTATGTTTTTGAAGCGATTGAATTTTTAAAAAATAATTTAAACAAAAATCATATTATTTTTGAATTTGGATGCGGAGCTTCGACATTATTTTTCGCTTCAAAAGTTAAAAAAGTTGTAAGTCTTGAAAGTAATCGCCGATGGTTTGAAATCATCACTTCAAGCCTTAAAAATTGTGGTGATTTTTTGTTAGAAAAAAATTATTTTTCTAACTCAAATTGTGAAATTTTTTTAGCAGAAGATGCTTTAAATCAAGATGAATATCAAAATTTTGCTCAAAATTATTCACAAAAAAATAATATAAAATTCGATTTTTTAATTGTTGATTCGCTTAAAAGATTTGAATGCGCTAAAAATTCTTTTGAAGCGATAAAAGCTGGCGGATATTTGATTTTAGACGATTCCGAGCGTTCAAATTATCAAAAAATTTTTGATTTTTTGCAAAAAAATAATTTTTCTTACCAAGATTTTATCGGCATCGCCCCCGCTCAATTAAAAATCAAAAAAACTACTTTTTTTAGACGATAGTTTTTATTTATGGAAATCCAATATTTTTAAAAGACTAATTGAACAGACTTTCCTGTTTATCCTCTTCTGGCTCTATTATATCACCTAATATTTTCTTGATATTATATTTTTCACTTTTTTGTATAATATCAAACCCAGGGTTTAAATCATATTCAACCTCCAAAAGACAAGGTATTTTTACTCCGGCTCTAACGCTAATCTTACCCTTTCTTACTTTTTCTAAGAAATCCTCATCTTCTATTTTCACATCTATCGTCTTGTTATAAACAAATTGCCATTTTGAATCGCCAAGAAGATCTGGTTTTTTTAAAAGTAAATCAACTTCTATTGGTTTTTGTCTGATAGTTTTTACTGAAGGGTTTTCATCTACTACGGGTTGACTCATGTTCTCGTAAGATTTTTGGTTAATAGTTACTTTATCATTCTTCGTTACAATTGAATAATCAGATCTGTCCATCAAAATAGTGAATTGATTTACTATGATATTATCAATCTTGTTATTTTGAAAATAGGCATTTCCAATTTCTTTTGGAACTTTTATAATTTCATTATCCTGATTTTGTATTGCAGTTTCTTTATCATTACTTTCAATTTTCTTCGCTTTTCTGCCTTTTAAATGGAGTTTTATTAGAAGAAAATCTAAAAAACCACCTATTACTTCTCTAGCCAATCTAATATTATCTTTCGTAAGCAAATCATTGTTAGCATATCTCACAACTGCGTCAATTATAGTTTCAAAAGAACCATCTTGATTTGTTTTTATTTCCAATCTTAGAAAACAACTAGGCTCTATTGCGTTAGCACTTGCCTTTACTAGCTCAATTGTATTGTTAATAGTTTTAGTAAATAATTCAGCATCAATGCTGTTTTTACCGCCAAAACTAACTTTAAAATTTTCTATACTTTCAATGAATTCGGTCATATTTTTTATGGTGATTTGTAATTTAAAATATATTTCTTTACAAATTTTATTAATAATTTTTTA
>CAJBXX010000156.1 GCA_903959715.1 uncultured Alphaproteobacteria bacterium
CAATAATTCTATAAAAAATTATAAATTTATTTTTAGATTATTGAAAATTTATTACTAAATTCCTAGCATTTTTTCGCGGTCTTGATCAATTTCATTAAAAACATCTTCCCAAGTTCCGGTTGTAGAAGCTTTGCTATATTCGGTAACGCGATTTTCAAAGAAATTTGTATGTTCAACTCCATTAAGAATTTCGTCTAACCAAGGAAGCGGATTGTTGTCGATCATATAAATATCTTTCAATCCAAGTTGATTTAAACGACGATCGGCGATATAGCGAATGTAACGCTTTACTTCACGCGAAGTCAAGCCTTCGATGTTTCCCATTTCAAAAGCCAAATCGATGAAAGCATCTTCAAAATGAACAATTGTAGCGCAAGCTTCGTAAAGATGACCCTTTAATTCTTCATCCCAAACTTCAGGATTTTCTTGAATAAAAGTTCTAAATAATTTTATGATCGAAGCAGTGTGCAAAGATTCGTCACGCACCGACCAAGCCACGATTTGACCCATTCCCTTCATCTTACCAAATCTTTGGAAATTTAACAAAATTGCAAATGAAGCAAAAAGTTGCAAACCTTCGGTGAAGCCCCCAAACACTGCGAGAGTAATCGCAATGTCTTTTTTGGTTTTGGTATTAAATTTATGCATGTAATCATATTTATCTTTCATTTCTTTATATCTCATGAAAGCTTGATATTCAGTTTCAGGCATACCAATGGTGTCGAGAAGATGCGAATAAGCTGCGATGTGGACAGTTTCCATATTAGAAAAAGCCGATAACATCATTTGCACTTCGGTTGGCTTAAAGACTTGAGAATAATGCTTCATATAGCAATTATTAACTTCAATATCAGCTTGCGTAAAAAAGCGAAAAATTTGCGTAAGTAAATTTTTTTCGCCACTAGTTAAATTATGTTTCCAATCGCGAACATCATCAGCCAAAGGCACCTCTTCAGGAAGCCAATGAATTTGTTGTTGCTTCAACCAAGCGTCATACGCCCATGGATACATGAATGGTTTATAAATCGGTTTTGAATCAATGAGTGACATAAATTATGAATGTTAAATTTTATGATAAGTAAATGTTTTTTAATTATTCGATTTTATTTTATTTTTTGCAAAAATAATTTTCGCTAATTTTCGTTTTTTAAATTAAAAAAACAAGATGTTGTATTTATTTTAATTAAAAATTACCTTATATTGTGTTAATATTTTTTTAAGAAACAAATTATTTTAATTTTTTACAACATAATTATTGATTTTTTTTCCAAAAAAAATATTGTTTTAATAATTTCAATTTCGTTTGAATTTTTATCAACTTTAAATTAATCAAAATATGTCAGTTTTAGTCGGAAAATTAGCCCCAGATTTTACTGCGGCAACCGTTATGCCCAACAATGAAATCGATGAAAATTTTAATCTTCATTCATACATTAAAGGTCGTATTGGAGTTTTATTTTTTTATCCATTGGATTTCACATTTGTTTGCCCTTCGGAAATTATTGCCTTCGCCAATCGTATCAAAGATTTTAAAGATCGCGGTGCCGAATTAATTGGGGTTTCGGTCGATTCAAAATATACTCACTTAGCATGGAAAAATACCGAAGTTAAAAAAGGCGGAATCGGCGATATCAAATACCCTTTGGTTTCTGATTTAACCAAACAAATCGCTCGCGATTATGATGTTTTAACGGGAGAAGCCGTTGCTTTGCGTGGCACTTTTTTAATCGATCAACAAGGAATCGTGAGACATCAAATTGTCAATGATTTACCTCTTGGCAGAAATGTTGAAGAGGCAATCAGAATGGTTGATGCTTTAAAATTTTTCCAAGAAAATGGCGAGGTTTGTCCTGCCAATTGGAGCAAAGGTAAAAAAGGTATGAAAGCAAGTTCAAAAGGAGTTGCCGATTATCTAGAACACAATGCTAGCGATTTATAATTTTAAAAAATAAAATAGTGTCAGAATTATTTTTGACACTATTTAAAAAATGTTGTTGACTAAAAATTTATTTTTTTTAAAGTTATGTCCCTTAAATTTATTTATTCTTAAAAAATTACATTTTTAGTTGTTTTTCTTTAAGTTTTTTCAAATATTTATTTAATCTTTATTCAATAAGAATCTTTTTAGAACTCCTAGATAATCAAGGGTCTAAATCTGATTTATAATAAAAAAATTATGCCAACAGTTAATCAATTAATTAGAAAACCTAGAACTAAACAGGTTGCAAAAAATAAAGTTCCAGCGATGAAGGGTTGCCCTCAAAAAAGAGGAGTTTGCACTCGTGTTTATACCACAACTCCAAAAAAACCAAACTCGGCACTTCGTAAAGTTGCTCGCGTTAAATTAACAAACGGTTTTGAAGTTATCGCTTACATTCCAGGCGAAGGTCATAATCTTCAAGAACACTCTGTTGTTGCGATTCGCGGTGGTCGTGTTAAAGATTTGCCGGGTGTTCGTTATCACATTGTGCGTGGATCTCTTGATACTCAAGGCGTTAAAAATAGAAAACAAGCTCGTTCAAAATACGGTGCTCAAAAACCAAAATAAAAATAAAATCTTAAAATTATGAGAAGAAAAGCGGCAAAAATCAGAAAAATATTTCCCGACGCCAAATATAACGAGATAATTGTTTCTCGTTTTGTGAATCGATTGATGAACGATGGCAAAAAATCAGTAGTCGAAAAAGCTATTTATCAAGCCTTTGAAGACCTTGAGAAAAAACTTAAAAAACCTCCAATTGAAATTTTCAAAGAAGCTCTTGAAGTTATTACTCCGAAAATTGAAGTTAGATCTCGTAGAATCGGCGGTGCAACTTATCAAATTCCCGTTGAAGTTTCGGCTCGTCGCGGTTCAGCTTTGGCTTTGAAATGGTTAAAAATTGCCATTGAAAACATCAAAGGTAAAAAACTTTCTAACAAAGTTATAATTGTAATTCTTGAATCCCTCGAAAATAAAGGTTGGGCGGCCAAGAAAAAAGAAGAAGTCTTCAAAATGGCTGAAGCCAATAAAGCTTTTGCTCATTATAGATGGTAAAATAATTAAAAAACACCACAACAAAACTCAAATCCAAATGCAAGCTTCCCAAAAAATTAAAATAATTACCACTCCGCAAAGTTACTAATCATGAAAAATATTTTAAAGAAAATATTTTATTTTAATGAATGGTCAATTGGTATTGCGACCTGCAAAATAGAAGATTTTCAACAAAACAAAACTCCAATAATTTGGTTTAAAAATTCTTCAAAAATTTCTTTTAACGCCGATCCATTTGGTTTTAAAATTAACGATAAGGAATATATTATTTTTGAAGAATATTCGCAAATTCTTAAAAGAGGAAGAATCGCTATCGCCGAAATAAATAATAATAAATTAATCAATAAAAAAATTATTTTGGACAATAAAAAACATTTATCTTATCCATTTATTTTACTCGAAAATGACGATATTTTTGTAATTTGCGAAGCTTATAAATCAAAAAAATTAGATTTATATAAAATTGATAAATCCAATTTATCTTTGCAAAAAATTCGAGAAATTTTTTCTAATCAAGGAGTGATTGACCCTACAATCATAAAGTTTAATGAAAAATATTGGTTATTTTATTCCAATCAAGAAAAAGCTGATGAGAATTTATATTTGGCTTATGCAAATTCATTAAATGAAGAATTTATTCAACATCCAAAAAATCCAATAAAATCTTGTAAAGCTTCGGCAAGAAGCGGTGGAACGCCTTTTGTTATTAATAATGAACTTTATCGTCCAACGCAAAATTGTCAAAAATTTTATGGCGAAAAAATCACAATAAATAAAATTAATCTTTTAAATGAAGATGATTTTAATGAAGAATTTTGTTACGAAATATCATCATCCAATTTCAATCAAAAATTTATTGGGGTTCATACAATATCAAGCCTTGGGGACAAAACTTTAATTGATGGTTTGCAAAAAAAATTTTTAATCTACAAACCCTTGATAAGTATTTTTAGAAACCTCAAGAAAATTGTTGTCAATTAGAAAAAAAATTTTATAATATTTGAACATTTTAGGATTATTTAAGAAAATATTTGGTATATTCAATAAATCTTTTTTCAAAATAAAATTTAGTATAAATTACAAATTTTTATAAATCCTTTATAAAATCTCAAAAAAACATTAACATTAATTAACTTTGCTTTATGGCACGACAAATTGAAATAGAAAAATATCGTAATATTGGTATCATGGCTCACATTGATGCTGGAAAAACCACAACCACCGAACGCATTCTTTTTTACACCGGAAAATCTCACAAAATTGGTGAAGTTCATGATGGTGCTGCCACAATGGATTGGATGGAACAAGAGCAAGAACGCGGAATTACCATCACTTCAGCCGCCACAACATGCTTTTGGAAAGAACATCGCATTAACATCATCGACACACCAGGTCACGTTGATTTTACAATTGAAGTTGAACGCTCGCTTCGCGTCCTCGACGGTGCGGTTGCCGTTTTTGATTCGGTTGCGGGGGTTGAGCCTCAATCCGAAACTGTTTGGCGTCAAGCTAATAAATATAAAGTTCCAAGAATTTGTTTCGTCAATAAGATGGATCGCATCGGCGCCAATTTTTACCGTTGCGTTGACATGATGAAATCGCGTCTCGGCGCTCGTCCAATTCCAATCCAATTACCAATTAGTGAAGCCGAAAATTATGGCGGATTGATCGATTTAATTAAAATGAAAGCCGTAGTTTGGAAAGATGAAACTATGGGTGCCGATTATGTTTACGAAGAAATTCCTGCCGATTTACTTGACAAAGCCAAAGAATATCGCGAACAACTTGTTGAAGCCGCGGTTGAACAAGACGACACCTTAATGGAGCAATATCTCGCTGGCGAAGAAATTTCCGAAGAAAATCTCAAAAAATGCATTCGTAAAGCCACAATCTCAGGCGCTTTCGTGCCCGTAATTAACGGAACTGCTTTCAAAAATAAAGGTGTTCAAACTTTGCTTGATGCGGTCGTCGATTATTTACCAAGCCCGAAAGACATTAAAGAAATTCCAGCGATTGATTTAAAAAACGAACAGCCAATCGTTATTAATTGCGATAGCAAAAAATTTGCTGGCTTGGCTTTCAAAATTATGACCGATCCATTCGTTGGCTCTCTAACATTTGTCAGAATTTATTCCGGCACATTAAATGGCGGAAGCGGTGTTGTCAATACTACTAAAAATCATTCCAAAGAAAGAGTTGGTCGTATTCTTTTGATGCATGCCAATAATCGTGAAGATATTAAAGAGGCTCATGCTGGTGATATCGTTGCCTTAGCTGGCTTAAAAGGTACCACAACGGGCGATACTTTGGTTGAATCTGATAATGATATCGTTCTCGAAAGAATGATTTTCCCAGAGCCGGTAATTGAAGTTTCGGTTGAACCAAAATCAACTGCAGACCAAGAAAAAATGGGCATGGCTTTATCGCGTTTAGCTTCTGAAGATCCATCTCTTCGCATTGAATCCGACAAAGAATCTGGACAAACTATTTTGAAAGGCATGGGTGAACTTCACCTTGAAATCATCGTTGACCGCATGAAACGCGAATTCAAAGTTGAAGCCAATATTGGTCAACCAAAAGTTGCTTATCGCGAAGCCATAACTAAAAAATATGAATCTGATTATACTCACAAAAAACAATCGGGTGGTGCTGGTCAATTCGCTAAAGTAAAAATTATTTACGAACCATTGCCGGCAGATTCCAAAGAAAATTTTATTTTTGAAAGCGAAATCGTTGGTGGTCGCGTTCCTAAAGAATACATTCCTGGTGTCGAAAAAGGACTCACCTTGGCTAAAGAAACCGGCATTTTGGCTGGCTATCCCGTAGTGCGTTTGAAGGCACGCTTAATTGACGGCGCTTATCACGATGTCGATTCAAGTGTTCTAGCTTTCGAAATTGCTGCTCGCTCTTCTTTCCGCGAAGCTATGGAAAAAGCTGGTCCAATTATCCTTGAACCAATCATGAAAGTTGAAGTAGTTACTCCCGAAGATTATATGGGCGATGTAATTGGTGACATCAATTCGCGTCGTGGACAAATTCAAAATGTTGAAGGTCGCGATGTGGCTCAAGTAATCACCGCTAAAGTGCCTTTGGCATCAATGTTTGGATATGTTAACGGCTTAAGATCTTTATCTCAAGGTCGTGCTAGCTATAGCATGG
>CAJBXX010000157.1 GCA_903959715.1 uncultured Alphaproteobacteria bacterium
CCCTCTTCGCTAAAAATAGCCGTTTAGGCTATTTTTTAAACGCGAAGAGCCCTCTAGGGGGGAGCTAGAGCCTGAAGCTGTTTCCGAGTTGGTGGTAATTTGTAGGGGTGTAAGCACTTGCGGGAGGGTAAAATTTTCTGAAAGAAAATTTTGGGAGGGGTGAAAGTGAAATCAAGAAATTTTCTTTTAAAACCCCTCACCCCAACCCTCTCCCCGCAAGCAGGGAGAGGGGATTGGATGGATTGATTTTTTGTGATAAATAAAAAATCGGAGAGGAAGTTAGATAGATTTTTTTTATTCCAGAACGAAATACTGAAGAGAGTTTTATAATTTACTTTTTGAAAAAATATTCGCCGTAATCCCCTCTCCCCGCTTGCGGGGAGAGGGCTAGGGTGAGGGGTTTTAAAAGAAAATTTCTTGATTTCACTTTAACCCCCTCCCAAAATTTTCTTGCAGAAAATTTTACCCTCCCGCAAGTGGAGGGTGATTAGACCGAGCTAGAGCATGAGGCCTTCCAAGTGCTCCTATTCTCCCTAAATTTGCGACGGCAAATTTAACCAGCTCAATAAAAACTGAGGCATTTTGTCATATGTAAAAAATAATCATAAATATTAAAATCGCTTTGCTTTCAAGCCATAAAGCTTACAATGGTTGATGCTTTTTAAAAAACCCTCACAAATATTTATGCAAAATTTCGTTCAAAAAATTAATTATTTCGCAATTATAAAAAGATGGCATTTTTTAATATCGATAATCTGCGCGCCGTTCATATTCATAATCGCATTGACTGGCTCAATATATCTTTTTCAACCGCAAATTGACAATATTTTATATCATAATCTTTACAATGTTGAAGCAAAAAATCAGCCTTATTTGAGTGCCGATATTGTTATGAAAAATGTCGATCAACAATTTCCTAATTCCAAAAAACTCGCTTACGCACCCTCGCCTCAAGCTGATAAATCAAGCTTGGTTCGCATTCTTGACGAGCATAAAAAAAATATTTTAATTGGTGTCAATCCTTATAACGCCGAGATTATTGCCAGCATTGATTACAAAGATAGAATCATGGCAAAAATTCGTAATTTTCACGGCAAATTATTTTTAGGAATAGTTGGCAAAGCCTTGGTGGAGTTGTTTGCGTCCTGGTCAGTTATGCTTTTAGTAAGCGGTTTATATTTATGGTATCAATTGAAAAAAATGCAATCGCGCAATAATTTATTTCAAATATTGATTCCGCGATCTTCGCCATTATTCGGACGAAATTTTTGGCGTGAATGGCACGCTTTCTTTGGTTCGTGGATTGCAATTATCATTATTTTTTTGGTAATTACCGGATTGCCTTGGTCATTTTTGGCAGGCAATATTATTCGAACAATCGAACATAAAACTTCGACGCCAGAAACTCATATTGGACGCGATTTCGGTGGTAGCAAAACCCTGAAATCCAACGATATTGAGCAAGGCTGGATCAATGATCACGCTCAAAATTTAGCGGGCGAAATTGGCTCTAAAAATATCGCCAAAAAATCTTTATCGCTTCAACAAATTATCGAGATTGCACAGAATAATAAAAATATTGTTAGCGGTTTTGAAATTAGATTGCCGATTGATAAAAATGGCGTTTATTCAATCATTAATGATAGTCAAAAAATTCCCCAAAATACTGCCTTTATTCACATTGATCAATATAGTGGCGAAGTGCTTTCTCAAGCACTTTGGAGCGATTTTAGTATTTGGTCAAAAATGATTGCGATTGGCGTCGCTTTGCATGAGGGAAAATATTTCGGAACCCTCAATCAAATCATTAATTTATTCGGCTGTTTAGGTTTAATTTTGGTAATTATTTCGGGCTATTTTGCGTGGTATAAAAGAGTTAAAAATAATCAGGAACAACAACATCAACAAAATTATTTTTTAATAAAATCGAGCAATAATTTTATTAAAA
>CAJBXX010000158.1 GCA_903959715.1 uncultured Alphaproteobacteria bacterium
TACGCAATAGCTAATTCAATGCTATTATATATCACTTGCCAAATTGTGGTCTCCATTCTCTTTACGCTTGGTCCGATATTTTTTATATTTTTAATGTTTAAAGTAACGAAGGAAATTTTTGATAATTGGATCAAAGCTTTGATTGGATTTTCACTACAACAAATATTTTTAATAATGACATTGGCATTGTTTAATTCTTTCGTTATCTCTTTTTTAAAACTCGCCTTGGGATATAGAGTATGTTGGACAAATATTCTAAGTTTAAATATAGCGTTAACCAAAGTTTCTCTTCTTAATTTTTGGACAATAGCTGGAGTAAACGCTCCCGAAGGTTATTCGGAAGAAAGTCCCGAACAAAGTTTTGGTAATGATCAAAATATGCCATCCTTATATTTATTTCTTTATTTGATGATCGTAGTTACATTGATGAAAAAATTTATTGAAATGTTTACTAATCTCGCAGTGTCATTATCTGGCGGATTAAAAGCTTCAACTATTGGCGGAGATGTCAATCAACTCGGTCAACAAGCATTTAAAGCAATGTCAAAAGTTGCATCCGGCATTTACGAGAGAACGGTTGGAAGAGCGGTTGCAAATGTCGATAGTGTTTTGTTTGATTCAGGAAAAATTGCTGATCAAAAAAGAAGCGATAAAAGACAGCAATTCGCCGAAGATATGAAAACAAGAGCCTCGTTGATGGGAGCTGGAAATGATGCGGTAAGTAAATACAAAAAAGAAAACGCTATTGAATTTGCTGGAATGGATAATAATCAAAAAAGAGAAAAACTTGAACAAGTTAAAATGAGTGGCATGAAAGAATATGCGAAAGAAAACGATATTGGCGATAAAAAACTTGATAAATTATTAAATCAATCAGGCTTAAATTATACTGGCACCAATCTTTTTGGTGCAGCTTATCAAGCTGGAACGCAAGCGGCATATTCGGGTGGTAATTTATTTAATTCAATTAGAGACAAAAAGGTCGACACTTCATTTTCTAAAACCGAAGCTAATGCGACTTTAAAAAACATGAAAGAAACAGATCAAAAGGCATTTTTAGAAAAAGTTGAAAAAGGCGATATTCATGTTAATAAAGGTAAAATAGAAAAAATTAGAAGTGGGGCAATCTCAGCAGTAAAAGCTCCTGGAAAAATTGCTTCGGGAATTGGTTATGCCGCTTTGAATCCAAAAACAGCCATGAAAAATGTGGCATCTGCCGCTCAATCGATCAATCCTTTTAAAACTAATCAAGTTAAAAAAGAGGCAATTCAACAACTTCAAGATTCTGGCAAAATTGACAAATTTAAAAATGTCGTTCCGATTCTTAAAGTTCCAACTTATATTCCAAATGTCGTTAAAAATTGGGCACGAACTGACGAAGAGAAAAAACTTATTAGAGATAAAATGCGCGAAATTTCCAAAGATAAAGCGTCAGATTCAACAAAAGAAAAAGCAACTAGCCAATCAGTTATAAAAGATTTAAAAACCACAATCGATTATACAAAAAATTTGAAAGATAACGGTGGCACAAAGACCGAGCAGGCAAAGGCAAAAAGATTTGCTAGCAGAGTCGCCAATATGTTTTCAAAAAATGAGCCAAAACAAACAATAAGCGACGAAAAAACGACAAAACAATTTGAAAGCTTGAAACAATCTGGTGCGGGTGAAATTTCTCAATTAAAATCTCAAAAAGACAATTTAGGTAGAGCAATAGAAGGCGTTGATTCTAAACTGCGTTCGCAAGATGAATTCAAAAAATTTAATATTTTAGAGAAAACCCAAAAATCTTTAGAGGCAACTGGCGGTATTTCAAAAGAAATTCGCGAAGAAATATCGAAAACGGGCGATAATTCTTTAGAGAAATTTTTAAAAAGAAATGATGAACTAAATAATGCTAGTCGCCTTGGAAGATATGTTGCTAATTCTAAATTAGCAAAAGGATTAGGTGCGATTTATAACAACACAATCGGAAAACTTCCAGCAATGCCGGGATCAAAAACAGTTAAAAATTTAGCGACTGATGCATCCTCAAAAGTTGCTCAGAATATAAGATTAGACCATGTAAAAAATTCATTAAAAGAAGAAGTTGCGAGCAACCCATTGCTAAAAGATACGCTTGATCAAAGGCAACAATTTAGAGGCGAATTAAATGAAGTTAGTTCTAAAATTAATTCTTTAGAAGGAAGATCCGCAAACATTGATAAACGCGAGCAAGCGCAAAAAATTAACGAGACAAATTTAAAAACGATTCAAGAATATAAAGATAAACCATTGGCATCTAGAATTGAATTGGCAATATTTAGTAAAGCTAGTTCAATAGCCATGATTAGACCTTTAGCTAGAGCTATTAACTCTGCAACTGGAAATAAAATTGGCTACGCTAAATATTTTAAAGACAGAGAAGGTTTTAAAAAAGCTAAAAAAGCAGTAAGCGAATTTAAAAAACTAAAAACTCCAGAAGATTTTGGAAATTTTGTTGAAAAAGGTAATAAAAATTGAAATATTAATTAAAAATAAAAAACATTTTAAGAAAACATGATTAATAAAAATATTAACATCAATCACAATCAAAATAGCTTTAAAAAGCTACTGTGTTTGCTATTTCTATTTTTATTATTTTCTTGCGATGATGGCGGTTGCATTGATTCCGATGATTTTGGCGAATATGAAATCTTCACATTCTCCGTCAATGCCAATAATTTAGAACAAATATGCAAATATAAATCCGAACTTTCCGATGCTGATCAAGGTTTTGGAATAAAAGATTGCATTGCAACAAATTGCACTGACGCCCTAGGCAAAAATAACATCGCATGCAAAAAAAATTGCGAAGAAAAATGCTTTACCGATAAGGATGCATTACAAAAATTGTTTAATGCTTCACCAGGAGGAGCCGGAGCAACAAGGGTGGTATCCTCAGAACCGAATTGGTTTGCAGTTGGAGGCGGAGGCAGTATTGGTAAAATTTCAATAGAACAAAATTCTCAAATTTTAATAACAGCTCAAGGCACGGTAAATCTCGGCAACACTTCGGGTAACTCAGCCGTAAGTATTGTTAACACCGATCCCGGCAATACAAAACTCGAAAATATTAGAGACGATACAAATATTACAAAATTTAGTGGCGGGGAAAATTTAGAAATCAACTTTGAAGGAGATTGGACCGACACTGTATCAAGCGGTAGCACCACCACTTATTTTAATTCTAACAGTTCAACAGACCCACTAATTGATAAAAGAGACTTATTAAAAAATAAACTTAATTATTATACCGACTCTTCCGCAAATGGAGCTAGAAGAATTTTTGCTTACTTTATCCCATTCCCCGAAATTTATCAACAATATCAAAATTATAATTTTCCCTTAGCTCCAGATCCACGCGCTTGGCTGTGCAATGGAAGTGCCGACACTTCAAATAAAAGACATTTAAGTTGTAGCGATAATGAATGCACAACTCCAGATTGCTATGATGATTATGCCAAATTATCTCTATTCCCTTACGATAGCTTTCCAGCTTCTGCCTTACTCATCCCTTCTACAGACCCCTTAGAGATAGAGAAAAAAAATAAATATAACAAAACTTTTACAGATCATTTTAATGTTGATAATGAAAAAAAAGAAAATTCTAGATATGAAGGCGGAACTGGTTTTATAAGATATAAGGATGATAATTTATATGGAACAGAAAAAAAAGACACAAATATTTTGCCGGCTTTTAAAGTTAGAATTAATTCAGATGTCCTTAAAGGTGGTTTTGGCTTTAAATTAGATTTCCCCACTCCGAACAACAGACCTTATTTTGTAACTATAGATAACAATTCAGCGGGGGGATTAATAACAAGTGGTTGCGAAATTAAATTCGAAATTAACTCCAATACTCCTTTGGTCACCAACCCCTCATCGACGGTTATTTTAAATGAAATTGATCAAGCAAATCCCAATAACATTAAAAACTCTTTTACACAATCTCCTGCTATCGAGGTATCTCATAATATTATATTTACCGATAACAAAAAATACATATTCGAACCCGAACATATTAGAGATAATAACTACATGATTAAAGCACAAGATCCCGCAACTTTTAACGCATTATGCGTTTTAAATGCTTATTTTTATCCATTTCATGAAATTGAATTTAGTAAATCTGGCTATGTTGATTTTGGAATCGCTCAAAATGCGATGCCCGCAACAATACCAAGCATTGTCACCGCATCAGGATCTTCGCCAAGCTCTGATGATTGCAAATTAAAATTTAGAATTCGCAACCAAAATGGAAAATATGAAGACAATAATTTTACTTCGCACGCTGTAATAAATGCATCGCCTCGAGCAATCAATGCAACTCAATATTTTGTTAGAAAAGGTCAAAAATTATCATTCAGTCCCGAAAGTTGGAATGGCGAATGGACCACCAATTATTCAGGAGACGCACAAAAAAAAGAATGCGGAGTCGGTTTTTATGTTAATTTAACTCCGCGACCAGCAGTTTTTTGTTCAAACTTTACTTCGCCTGAATTTATTAATATCAATCAAGATACCGACGCAACTAACAACTGCGTTCCATATTACGACCCAACTCTAAAAGCGGAAACTGGCTGTAAAGAAAATTATGATCCTTGTCTTAATATGCTAAAAACCGACAATTCAATTAATAATAAATTTTGTCCAACTCAATGCATTAAAAAAGATTTTAGCTCTTGTCGACCCTCAGTTGGTTTGACACCTACAAAGCTCTACCAATATCCATCTCTATGCCAACCAACTGGTACACAAACCGGATGCTGTAAACCAACTGGTTCGGAAATCGAATGTTACGACTCCACCACAACCCCACTTCCCGCAGAGTGCCAAACCGATCCAACCAAATGTTCTACTTATGTTGCATTCGCCAATTTGGAGCCTTACAAATCACTTTTTGCCAGTGCCAAAACATCAGTTCTTCCCGCAAATACAATAACCGGCGCTACTCAAATTTTCTTAGAATCATCTTGCATCAACTGTAAAACTGCAATGACTGCAGATGTTCAAAAAGATTTTTATCTTGATACCAATAATGCAAACACAGCCTCATTACAACAATGTTATGATATAGAAGAATATAAGGGATCTAGGGATGAATTAAAAATAATAATTGATAGAGATTTAGAATCAGGCAAACCAAAATTAGCAAAATCAATTTATGACACGGAAGGCGTAAAAAAAATAAAAAGCTTTGATGGAACCTACGGAAACCTTTATCCACTTGATTATGTAAAAACAAATTCCATTTCCAGCAAAGATGTTTTTAAGCTTGAAAATTTTTCTTTCATAAACAAAGCAGGATATATAAAATTTATTGCATTGGGATTGATTGACAAAACTTCAAATAATTTTTTTGAATTGCCCGCTACTAGGACTTTAAATACTACCAATCTTAGAATTTCAGCAAAATCTTCGAATGAATTATCTAACGGTGCCGGTCTTAGCATCGCTTTGTGCAGAGAAAGTAGCTCAACCGGCGACGAATGCTCTCAAACCAGTTTAACTCCATCTCAAATTAAAGATAAATTTAGTCCCGCTCCCAATGTCACTCTTCCAATACTTGAATATAATGAAAACAATTCAATTAATGTAATTAGTAATTATAAATTTAATGATTTTGGACAACTCATCAGAACCACAAATGCTCCAATTGCAGGTGCAGGACCAGAATATGGTAGAGAATGTTCCAATCCCGAAATCTTAGCTCCATCTATTGGAAAAGGCTTTTTATGCTTTAAAGATATCAATAATAGCAACATAAACGCTCCTAATTACGATGCTTCAGATGGCAATAGATATCGCTTATCTTTCAAAATAATCGATAATGAAACCGCTAATTGTAAATTAGTTGGCTCCTCTTACCAAGAATGTGCTCCCGCATCACCAGCAGTTCCATCCGAATCTTGCGATAAATTCACGATAATCAACCCCGCTTGGACCGGCTTAGCTCAAGGTTATTGCGACAATGCAGAAATTGATTGTATAAAAAAATATCAATGTATTGACGATAAATATTTAAATAATAACGGCAATTATGATGTGGCGGTCAAAATTAAAAGAGATTCAAAAATTAAAGTTTCTAATTTTATAAATTCAATAATTTCACCAGTTTTGGGAGAAATTGACGGCTTTAGCGTAAATAAAAAAAACTATACTGGATTACAAACGGTTAAAGATTTTATAAACACAAAATCATTTAATACTCCCACTAATGGTAATAATTTTGCATCAAATACTCAAGACAACATCGCAAAAACAGATTTAAAACCCAAAGACAATAATATTGTTGATATAGCTTATGCCGAAGGCAAAAAAGATGAGGTTATACAAATCAATCCAAACACTTCAAATCCGGAATGCAGAGGCAATTGCTTTATTAGTTATATTAATTTTGCAATTTATGGTTATCAAGCCTCTCCAAGCAAAGTTTCTGCAACATCAGGATGTCAAAAATCTTATCGCTTATATTCAAAATTAATTTTAGAAAATAAATGCCTCGGGAAAACCAATTGTTCATTTATTGTAAATGAATCAGAATTTACAGCGGATGATGGCTTGCCCTATCCAACCACTGCAATAAACAGTTGCGATATCAACTCAAAAAAACTAATGGTTGAATATACTTACAGCACTTCAAATGAACCTCTATTCAAAGAAAATCAAGCGAGAAGAATCTATAAATCAATAATAAATAATTTAGTTTTTCAAAACTTTTTGACCTTATCAATAGTTTTAATGCTTTCATTTTATGGCATGGGATTTTTGATGGGCGTAAGTGAATTAAAACAATCGGAAATAATCGATCGCTTAGTAAAAATTGGCTTAATTTATTTATTCACCAATCCAGAATTTGGTTGGGTTTGGTTTGAAAAATTCTTCGTAACTTTCTTCAAAAACGGCACCGATTTTTTAACCTTTACGATGGCTGGAATTTTTGACGAAACCAATCGCATTGATGCCATTATAAATTCTGGAGATTTTTCTGATAAATCGCCGATATTTTACGATGTCGATAAGGTAATTGGATTATTTTTAGTTAATGATGTAATTCATAAAAAAATTGCCTCTTTATTATTTTATAAATTTTTTGGAATTATTTATGTATTTATAATATATCATAGTGCAATTGCTTATGTTTACGCAATTTCTAATGCGGTTTTGATATATTTAACCTCGCAATTTTTCACATCAGTTTTATTTATAGTTGGCCCTATTTTCTTTGTTTTCATATTATTCAAACAAACCAAAGGATTTTTTGACAATTGGCTTAACGCCTTGATCGGCTTTAGTTTACAACAAATATTTTTAGTATTTACTCTGAGTTTATTTAACGCAATTTTATATTTAATCATAAAATCAACTCTTGGTTTTAGAATATGTTGGGAAACAGTTTGGAAAATAAATTCCTCTTTTTCCAGCATATCTATTTTATCTTTTTGGACACCGCAAGAATCGCCATCTTACATAAGCGAAACCACCGATCCTTCGGTTGAAGGCTCAACAACTGGGCTTCCAACCATTCCAATTTTATTATCATTATGGACGGTTTGCGTAATAATGAAATCATTCGTGACCAAAATTACAGAACTAGCTACGCTTTTAAGTGGCGGGATTTCGGCCACCGAAATTGGTTCGGGAGTTGCTTCCGCAATGAATAAAGGAATTGATGAAGTAAAAGAAAAAGCGGGTGAAGCTTACGAAAGAAGTGGTGCGAAAGGAATGGTGGAAAGAGCTGATCAAAAATTATTTAGCTCAGGAAGGCTAGCTAAAGCCGAAAGAGCAAAATTAAATAAAAAAGATAAAGAAGATCAAAATACCAAAAATCAAATGAGAGAAAGTGGAGATAAAGCCGTAAGTGAGTATAAAATTAATAATTACGAAACTTATAGCAAAATGAGTGAAGCTGAAAAAACTGCAAAATTAATTGAAGTAAAAAAAGATGCCATGAAGCAAACCGGAAAGGATATGGGATTAAAAGATAAAAATATTGAAAAATTAATGAATGATAGAAATGGTCGCCAATATAGAGGAGACAACATTTTTGGACTCGCTAAATCAGTAGGAAACAACTTTAGCAACAACAAAGGAAGATCGCTAAATGAAGAAGCCTTGAAGGTTGACACCAAAATGACCAAAAATGAAATGAATCAAGTTTTAATAAACGCTGGCGATTCAGACAAACGCAAGGAATTTGTTGATGATGTTAAAAAGGGCAATATTAGACAAAGAAAAGAATTACCAAACATTAAAGATGGATTCCAAAATGTTATTAAAAATATTGGACAAGGCAATCTAAGAGAAGCTGGATCTATAGTTGGTCGAGGATTAGCAAAAACCGGCGACGCCATTCAAAGAAACGCTACCAAACTTAAAGATACCGTTCTTCAAAAAGATCGTCAGAATGCTATCAAGCAACTTGAATCCTCGGGCGACATAAAAAAACAAGGTTACCTAGAAAAAAGAACACAAAAAGATGAAGAAAAAATAGTAAACAAAATGCAAGAAAATAAATTATCTCAAACCGAAGAAAAAGGTCGCAACATGAGCACAAAAGACATTTCAAGATTAGAATCTTTTAGTAATAAATTAAATGAAAAAGAGAATGAACCGGCAGTTCCAAAAAAAGAAGAAGCTGGTGTCGACGCGGTTGGTGGTTCAACCACTCCAAATCGAGCCCCGCAAGACGACAAAATCGATATTTAAAATTAAATTTTAACAACTAAAGCAATAAAAAAATATATGAAAAACAACACAATTTTATCAAAATTTTTAATAATAATATTCATATCAATTACAATTATTTTTGCATATATGATTAAAAATTTAATCGACAATAACCAAACCAAATCTTTGGTGATGCAGGTCAAAAAAATCAATTCGGCAATCGATGGCTTTACTAAAAAATATCATGCTCTTCCAGGCGACATTCAAAACACCATGAGCTTTGGTATAAGTATTTACAATAGCGACGGCAATGGCGATAATTACATCACAGATTCAAGAAAATTAATCGACATGGCGGAAGGTGAAATTGTAAATTTTTGGATGCATTTATCAAACTCGCAAATGCTAAATGAAAAATATGACGGTTTTGAAAATGAAATGGCGAGAACCGCATCAACTTTCCCAGAAAGTAAAATAGGAAACGCTGGAATTGTTGCATTTAGCAACGGCGGAAAAAACTATTTACAAGTTGGCTTTTCTCACGCCGACGCTAATAGACTTTACACAAAAAATAATACATTAACAACAAAAGAAGCTTATTCCTATGATAAAAAAGTTGATGATGAAAATCCTTACAAAGGAAATGTTGTTGTTGTCGGAGGAGACACTTTAAATTACACTCAGAATTCAATTTGTGCTCGTGGCGACTCCTACGATATCAACAATTCAAAGCCATCTTGTCAATTAAGAATTGAAATTAAATAAAAA
>CAJBXX010000159.1 GCA_903959715.1 uncultured Alphaproteobacteria bacterium
CAAAATTATGATTTGCGTCATTTAATTGATTCGATTCGCCACAAAACCAAGGCTCTGTGGCATAATTTAGACGAGAAAAACAAAAGAATTTTTTTAAAAAAAATGTTGCCTTATTGGAATATTTTTCGCCATCGCGTTCCAAGCACTTCATTGGAAATAATCAATAAAATGATTGAAAATAAAAAATTGGAAATCGTTAAAAGCTCGGTCAAATCTATCGCCAAAAAAGGTGATAAATTTATTGTTGAATTGAAGGGCGGAACCCTAGAGTGCGATTATGTGGTCAATTGTTTGGGATTTGATTTTAATCTTAAAAATTATCCGCTAATTGCGTCGATGGAAAAGAAAAATTTGTTAAAAAAAGATTTGATTTTGGTGCAAAGCAATAACGCAAAAGTGCATTTGGTTGGCGGATTAAATATCGGTCGCGACTTTGAGATTACTGCGGTTCCCGACATTAGAAATGATGCAAATTTAGTGGCACAGAAAATTTTTCTCAATATTTAAAATCATATTATTGAAATTTTAAACGAGCAATAATTTCATCGCGAGAAAGCAAATTTATCGCATATTTTAATTCTGGCCCATGCTCTTTGCCCGTTAGAGCCAAGCGAATTGGCATAAATAATTCTTTGCCTTTGCGTTCGCTATTTTTCTTAATTTCATCAAGCCAAATTTGCCATGAATTTTCTTGCGAAGTATCTTGTGGCAACAATTCAACAGTTTTTTGCAAAAATTCTAAATCTTGCGAAGCATTTTTATAACGAAATTCATCGTAAAAAATTGCACACCAATCTTTAATTTCATGAATAAAATTAATATTATGTTTACAGATTTCCCAAAATTTTTCAGAAATATTATAATTAATACCAATTTCTTTAATTCTTGAAGAAATATGTGCAAAACTAAGAATTTGCAATAATTTTTGATTAATATTCGTAAGTTCTGTTATGTCATAATTCATCGCCGATTTCGAAAATTTTTCAAAACTAAAATCATGAATTAATTGCTCGAAATTTTGATAAATTTTTATACTTTCCGAAGTGCCAATTTGTGCTAACAAATTGACGATTGCCATGGGTTCGTAGCCATCTTGACGCAAAGTTTTGACATCAAAACCACCTTCTCTTTTAGAAATTTTACCTTCGGAAGCCTTGACTAAAGCCAAATGAGCAAAATGCGGAGCTTTGACACCCAAAGCTTCAAAAATTTGAATTTGAATGGCGGTGTTGGTGATGTGATCTTCGCCACGAATAATATCGGTGATGCCATAATCAATGTCATCAACCACCGAACAAAATGTATAAGTTGGAATGCCAAAACCATTTTCATCCTCTTCGCGAATTAAAATTGGATCAGAAAAATGGCGACCGTCGTAAGTAATTTTGCCTTTAATTTTATCGTCCCAACTTGTGGGTTTATCATTGAGCAAGAAGCGATAATGCGGTTTCAAACCGCGTTTTCTCAATTCATCCTTTTGCTCTTTAGTAAGTTTTAACGAAGCGCGATTATAAACGGGCGCAATCCCCGAAGCACTTTGGGCTTTTCTTTGCAAATTCAACTCCTCGGCGGTTTCAAAGCATTCGTAAAGTCGATTATTGGCGAGCAATTTATTTTTAGCTTCTTCATAACGCACCAAGCGATCGGATTGCTTAAAAACCTCGTCGTAATTGAGCCCAAGCCATTTCATGTCGGTAAAAATCATGTCGCGATATTCGTCGCGAACTCTTTGCGAATCAGTGTCGTCTAAACGCAAAAAAAATTTTCCACCGGTTTTTTTAGCGTAAAGATAGTTTATGATTGAGGCGCGAATATTGCCAACATGGAGAAATCCTGTTGGAGAGGGTGCGAAACGAACTTTTGTGGTCATAAATATTTTTTAATCGAATCTGTTTTAATGAAATTTATTTAGCAATTATGGGATATTTAATTAAATTTGCCATCGCAAATTTCAAATCAAAAATGTATCAAGCTCTTTACTTAAATAATCAAATTTATCATAATAAAATTTTATTTTAAAAACCAAAATCATGTTACAAAAAAAAGTAATTATTGTCGGCGGAGGACCCGCCGGGCTGATGTCGGCACAAATTATTGCTAACGCAGGTCATCAAGTTAAAATTTATGATGCAATGCCAAATTTTGGTCGCAAATTTTTATTAGCGGGCAGAGGAGGTTTAAATTTAACTCACAGCCAATCATTTGAAAAATTTGTAAAAAATTATTTTGAAGATCAAGATTGGCTCGAGCCTTGCATTAAAGAATTTGATGCCAATGATTTACAAAAATGGTGTCATGAATTGGGTCAAGAAACTTTTGTTGGCTCGAGTGGTCGTGTTTTTCCAAAGAGCATGAAAACCTCGCCTTTGCTTCGCAATTGGCTTAGAAAACTTGATAATTTAGGCGTTAAATTTTTCCCAAATCATCAATGGCTGGGCTTTGAAAATCAAGATTTGATTTTCAAAAATCGTGAAAATAATTTAATTCACGAAAAATCCGATGCAACCTTGTTAGCCCTTGGCGGAGCTTCGTGGCCTCAACTTGGGTCAAACGGTAAATGGGTTGATATTCTGTCAACTTACGACATAAAAATTGCCAAACTCGAACCCGCAAATTGTGGATTCGTGGTAAATTGGTCAGATTATTTTAAGCAAAAATTTGCCGGGACTCCGCTAAAATCTATTGCCATCACTCATAACAATATTACTCACAAAGGCGAGTTTGTTGTTACCAAAAATGGCATTGAGGGCAATGCGGTTTACGCCCTCTCTTCATATCTTCGCGAGACTATTAAAGAAGAGGGCAAAGCGATTTTATATCTCGATCTTCGCCCCGAAATGTCGCTTGAAAATCTTGAAAAAAAATTGGCGATTCAAAATAAAAAATCATTTAGTAATTATCTACAAAAAGCCGGATTTGCCAATTACACCAACTCATTACTGCGAGAATTAATTGGCTTAGATAAAATTAATAATGCTAATTCCCATGAGCTGGCAAATTATTTAAAAAATCTGCCAATTACTTTAATTGCAACTAGCGACATTAACCGTTCAATTTCTAGTGCCGGTGGCATTAAAAAAGAATCATTCGACGATAATTTTATGCTAAAAAATCTCGCCGGAGTTTTTGTGGTCGGTGAAATGCTTGATTGGGAAGCCCCGACGGGAGGATATTTATTACAAGCTTGTTTTAGCACGGCAGTTCGTGCTTCCAAGGGGGTTTTGAAGTTTTTGGAAAAGATGTAATAAATTTTACATAATTAGAGTCTCCTAGGATAACGCTTTCAATTTTAAATCAAACACCTGTCGTTGCTTCTACACACCCTTGAAGGCTTACACCTTACAGACCTACATTTTATAAATAAACTCATCAAACTTTCGGTGCCATAGCTCTCCCCTTGGGGGCTCTTCGCGTTTAAAAAATAGCCTAAACGGCTATTTTTAGCGAAGAGGGGCGATAAAATCGCAACGGTAGTTGCGATTTGGGAGCCGTGAGGGGTCAAAAACTTAGAGCATCATCGGGCTTGAGGTTAACTCAAAATTTAAAACAAAAAAAACCCTAAGATGACGATTTCTTGATTTTGTTTTTAATCAACAATTTTTCCATTATTTTAATTAAAAATCGGTGATTTTTTAGAAAAGTTTAGAATATTTTTCATTTTTAAAACAAAATCAAGAAATCGCTTGTTTATTTTTTTCATTACAATTTTTACACAATCTCAAGCCCGTTGATGCTCTAAGTTTTTGACCCCCCACGTCTCCGCGAATTTAACTACCGTTAAATTCTCGGAGCCTGCTCCCCCTCAAGGGGGGAGCTACAGCCCGTATGTGTTGTGAGTGTATTATAAATTTGTAGGTTTGTAAGCCCCCAAGGGGAGAGCTAAGCCCGAAGGTTTTTAAGAGTTTGTAGGGGTGTAAGCCCTCAAGGGGGGAGCTAGAGCCCATAAGCTTTACGAATGTTTTTGCAAAGTGAAGGGGCGTAAGCCCTCAAGAAAAAAAAAAGTACCAGGTTCCTTTTATTTTATCCAATTTAAAAAACTCGTCAAGCTTACGGGGTCATCACCCTCCCCTTGCGGGAGGGTAAAATTTTCTGCAAGAAAATTTTGGGAGGGGGTTAAGTTAAAGTAAATCAAGA
>CAJBXX010000160.1 GCA_903959715.1 uncultured Alphaproteobacteria bacterium
CAAGCGGTGGCAAAATTGGCCGATGAAATTATTGAAATTGGCGAGAAAAATATTAATTTAGAAATCGCAAGAAATATTGAAAATAAAGGCTTTGAAGGTGTTAATAAAATTTTAGAAGTAAAAAACTTAACGGTCAAACATAAGGAATTTTTTGCTAATAAAAATTTAAATTTTTCTTTAAACACTCAGCAAAATTTGGGAATAATTGGCGAAAGTGGTTCGGGCAAATCAACCCTCGCCAAAGCTTTGGTTAATTTAATTAAATTTGACGGAGAAATAAATTTATTTGGCGATAAAAATTGGCAAAAAAATAGTCAAGAATTGCGTCGTAAAATTCAAATAATTTTTCAAGATCCATATTCGAGTTTGAACCCGCGGATGAAGGTTTGCGACATTATCGCCGAAGGTTTGATAATTCATAAAATTGCTTCCAAAAATTTTGAAAATGATGTTTGCGAAATTATGCAAAAAATGAAGCTTGATGAAATTTTATATAATAATTTTCCGCATCAACTTTCGGGCGGACAAAGGCAAAGAGTAGCTTTGGCGCGTAGTTTAATTTTAAATCCAGAAATTTTAATTTTAGATGAGCCGACTTCGGCGCTTGATTTTGCAACGCAAAATGACATTTTAAATTTATTAATTTCGATTCAAAAACAACAAAAAATTTCTTATATTTTTATTTCTCATGATTTGGAAGTGATTGCTAAAATGAGTGATTTTGTTGCGGTTTTGAAAGATGGTGAAATCGTTGAATATCAAGACGCGAACACTATTTTTTCCAAACCAAAAAATGAATATGTTAAAACATTAATTGCTTTGGGTTTGTAATTTCTATCGACCCGAATCGATTTGAGTTGTTCTATAGTCACTAAGAATAAAATCTTTAACAATTTTTTTCAAATCGCGTAAATTATTGAATTCTTTTGGTCGCTCTCTAGTTAATTTGGCAAAGTTTTTGGAGATTTCTAATTCCTTACCCTTGTTTAAAAATCTACGAAACATTAAAAATAAATTTTCAAAATTTTTTAATATTTCGTTTTCATTAGAATTTGATTGTTGAGCTTTGAAGGTTTTATCATTTTCTACCCAATTTCCAATAATTTTTTCAAAATCTTGTGCTTCATATTCGCTCAAAGATTTAGCTTTAATTTGCCTCATGCGATGAAGAATAGCTGGACTGAGAGCAGTTCTTCCTGAATTGGTTGCATTGTTAACGCTGGCAATAATCATAAATCCGGGTTGAGATTTGATTTTTGAATTTTTTGGATGTCGATCGGTTAATAATTGATTGATGGTTTTTTCGAGTCCGCCTTCTTTGATGCGGGTGTTCATTTCGTCAAAAACTACGATGACGCCTAACTCAAAAGCCTTGATTAAATTCTCTTCAATTTCTTGAATCGGCAAACTGGCGGAAATTTTGCAGTAATAATGAGGTTTGGTTGCGGGTGTAATTTCTGTTCCTGATTCTAGTTTTTTCTCTCTTTCAATTTGTTGTACAAAATCTTTTAATGAATCAATTTTTGTAATTCCTCGCTCTTCTAGAACTGCTTCGATCATAACGCTTTTGCCAACTCCCGAATCGCCTTTAAAAATTACTCCGCAAGTTCCTAAAATTTGAGGCGGAAGTTCGCCACTTTTTTGTAATTTTCTAATTTCAATCGCTGATTGTAACTCGTCAATATTTTGTTGATTGGCATTGGTCGTGATAAAATTAGCGTTTTGAACTGAGCTCGATTGAATTGGAAATTTTTCTTCAACAATTTTTTTTAAAACTTTTTCTTGCAATTCTCGAACTGTTTCTTTGGGCAATCCGTCATCAGACTTAGGACCTTGATTTGTTTTTTTATAATTTTTGATTTCCTCTAAAGCGATTTTTTTAAAATCTTTTTCCGATAATTTTCTTTTAGATTCCGCCGAAAGTCCTTCATAAATCGGCTTTGCTAAAATTTCTTCGTAAATATAAGAAACTGGAAAATCTTGCAAATGCCATTCGGGAATTTGGCAATCTTCGAATAATTTTTGTTTATAACGATTGCCATAATTTGGCGGATTGCCGAGAAAAACTACTTTGTGATTTTGTGTTAAAGTAAAAGATTTTCCATCGTGAAAAATTTCTTGCGGGAATTTTTTTGGATTATTTGCTAAATCTCTAAAAAGTGTAAAATGGGTGTCGTCGATGTTAAATTCATCGATTACTAAGATTTTAGTTTTCTCGCTTGTGTCTTGTGCCCAAGCTTCGAGGCTTGATAATTCACTGTAAACCTTGACGGCATCTTTTGTTTCGCCATCTTTTGTTGTTAAGTCACTTTTTTCAATTTCACTCAATAATGAACTTTTGCCAACTCCGCTATGACCAAAGATTTGGAGGGTTTGATTTTGTTCAAGAAGTCTTAGTAATGTATCCTTGCGTCCTTTTATAAAAGCATCGGCTTCACTTTTTGAATCATCTGAAATTGAACTTTCAATGGCGGGATAATCTTCTCTTACAATTTTATATTCCGTAGTTTTTTTTGCAATTTTTGGAGAATATTCAACCGCATAAAGAGATGGATCGAGCCAAGAAAGTTTTGATGATTGTAGTCTGGATTTCGAAACATTTTTATCTTCAATTATAAAATGTAAATTAGAAAATTTTTTTTGTAAATTTAGAATTTGCGGATGAAGTAAAGATAATAATTCAGCAGAAAATTCGCCTTTGAGAATAACGGTTTCGCCCCCATCAAGCTTGGCTTTAAGGGTAGTTTCGATTTTTTCAAAAGCAAAATTTTGAGAACCATCTTTTTTTGTAACTATTTTATGTTGATTCTTGCCAAATAAATCGCCATATAAAATATCTTCAACATTGACAAGATTTATATTTTTTGCGTGAGATGATTGGTTGTTGGAGGATTTTATGGCTGTTATGGTTTTATTTAGAGATTCTTCAATGTTGTTGGTGATTATTATGCGAGATGATTCTGTCGATGGCGAAGTTCTTGCTACGCTAAATCCAATGCCTCCAGCTGATTTATCACCTTTATCCAATCCAAATTCTTGCGTAAATTTTTGAAGATCGACTTTTGGAATTTTAACGCCCTTTGCCACATAAAGCTCCAAAGCAACTTGAGGTTCTTTCGCTTGATTGAGTAAGCAATAAAGTTGTTGTTTGGTTAAATCTTCGCTTAAAAAAAGTTTTAAAGGCGATAAGGATTCTTTGGCTTTTGCAATGAGTCCGAGCTCTTCTCGATATTGATTTCCATCAATCTGTGGTTGAGTTAATAATTGATCAAAAAGATATGAATTGATTAAGTAAATATCGTCTGGAAGTTGATTAGAAGCTAATGAATTTTGATAAATAGTTAATTGTAATTGATTTGAGTCGGGGCTTGTTGATGGCGAAGAATCCGTAGGTTTAAAAGATTTTAAAACCTCCGCAAATTCAAATTCTTTTTGAGCAAAATTAATGGATAAATCTTGTGGAATGGTAATTTTATAATCATGATAATCAATTGAACCAGAAGCCTTGGCCTGTTCAAAGAAAATTTTTATTTCTTGTTGTTGCTTAGAAGAGAAATTTTTAAAATTTATGTGTAAATTTTTTTGTCCGGGTTGATCTGGATTCGAGCCAGCTATTCTATCTTTTCCGTAAACTTCTAAAGATTTAACAAATTCACTTTTTTCCCATTTAATTGCGTCGCCATCAACTACAATTCTACCAAATAATTTTTCTTTCCAATTAGCCAAGCCTTCGCCGTCAAATACAATTTCTGATGTTGCTTTTGAACTTAAAGAATCTTCGATTTTTGATTTTGTGAATTGATCTTTTTGAATAGAGCTTAAATCCAAAGCACCACCGTCGAATCTTGATAAAATTGACGAATCGGTGGTTTTTTGTTTTGAACTGTCGATGCAGACAATTTTAACATTATCGGGAATTTTTTGATCATCAATCTTGCGAGCGCCTTTGTCAAACATGGTGTTGAAAGCCACTTGCGAACTAGCGTCAAAATTGCTCCAATCGATGATTAAAACATGTTTTTTGTCGGCATGTTGTTTGGCATTTTCTAAAAAGGAAAGAAGCGGAGTGTTGGCGGTTATATTTACGGCTTTATTATCATCCCCAATATGAAGAGTGGGTTTTTTTGCGGTTAAATCTTGTGGTGAGGAAGCGTAAAAAGCTTGGAAACTTAATGCCAAAGAGGTTGGAATGGGGTCGGTTGAATCTGGATTTGGTGGATTTTGCGAAGAACTACTCATGCTTAGTAAATAATTTTTTAATTCTTGATCACGAGTAGTTTTTAGCAATAATGACGAAGATTCCTCTTTTGTTAAGAATTGCTCAAGATTTTCTTTAAAACTTTTTAAATACTCAACTTTTTTGAGTTGATGAAGTTGATCTAGTGCTAATTTAATATTCGATTCGATTGATAAATTATGCGGAGAGTTGGTCGGAGAAGGCAAAAAATCACCATTTAAAAATTTTGCATAATTTTCCTCTAAAATACTTTTTAATCCATCTAAAATATTACTAGGTGAGTTAGAGGGTTCTTCATGTTTTTGATGTTTTTGACCTTCTGAAGTTTCGACCATATTTGCTTCTGATCCTCCCAATTCAAGAGTTGCCCATTCATTATTTTGTTTTTTCACCTCCATAAGCACATGATTACCGTTGACGCCGATAATTCTAAAATCTTTGCCACATTTAAGACCTTTTTCTTCAAATTTATGAGCTAATGAAGCTATGCGATGACGACAGGAGCCTTTATTTTCAATCTTGAAAAGGTCATCAAGAAATTGTTTTTGATTTGTAAAAGTTGGCAATTGATATTGATCATTTCGAACCGAATTAGGAAAATTTGCTGGATTACCGCCAACATAATCATCGATTATTTTTTTAACATTTTCAGGTAAATCTTTTAAATCCTTGATAGGTGTTTGCAATCTCAATTCTTGCCCCTCGATTAAATAATGAATTTCACATTTTTTGTCGGATTGAACAAAATAAAAACCACTTTCATCTTTGAAAAATCGAACTTCAGCCGAAGAGGGCTCGGTAAAATAGCCAATAATTTTATTATCAGGAGAGATTGAGAGAAGTGCAGTTTTTTCCGCACTTTTTAAAGTTTTTGAAAAAGAACAAATAGTTTTGCCTTGCGAATCAGATTTTTCAAGCTCTGTTTTTTTTGCTTCAAAAGTTGTTGATGAAAATTTTGCAATCGAAGCGCTTTCCTTGAATGAAATTTCTTTAGATTCATCAACATCAACAAATAAATCATCTTGTAATCCTGCAAAATTTAGATTCATTTTGTGTGAAGTGTTTCTAATGTAAAGTGATGCTTGATTAGCTGGACGGTTAATAATTTTTCCAGTTTTTTTCATTGAAAATGTGGTTGTGGGGCCTTCTTCGCTGGCACCACTTCCCGTTGCATCGCCCATAAAAATGGCATCACCTGTTTTGATGGCTAAAAATCGATGTCCTGGTTCCTTTGTTTCGAGAGTTGGTGAGTCGTAAAAATCTGCAATGATATTAAGTGATTTTAATTTATCTGGCAAACTACACGGACTATTATCTTTCAATTCTTCTTTGCTAATAAAACCTCTATTGATTTCTTCTTGGGTAAGTCTTTGAAAATCTATAAATTCTGGAAATATAACATCAGTATTTTTTATGAAATAATGAGCATCTGAATTTTCATTGGGTTTTGCGTTTGGGAATAAGCTTCCAGCTTCAATTCGTGCATGTTTTAAGTTTGGAAATAATTGAATAAAACGCATTAATAAACAAGGTCTTACATCGTTATTTAATGGACAGATACCATTTGTTGTATTCTCAGCGCTTGTTCTAATAACCCCCAAAACATCAACACTTAAAATTTTACTAGGATCCAATTCTCCAGAATCAATTTTACTTTTGATGGCATTTATAGAATCTGTATTCAAATCAAATACAGTAATTTTTAGAGGCAAAGTTGTTGATTTTCTTGAAGAAATTCTATTCTTATCAAAATAAATAGACTGACCTTCGTCGTCGAAAAGTTTTTTATTTTCCAGATAAAAATCTAGAGAACAAGAATTATATTTTGTCAAATATGAACTATGGTAAGATTTACTTTTATAAGGCTTGACGAAGAGTTTACATTTTTTGGGTAATGTAATTTTGTTCAAATCAATTTCATTTTTATCATGCATTTCAAGTAATAAATCTTGAAATTTTGGAGTAAGTTCGTAGTTAAGGCTTAAAGGATATTCTGCGGGTAATTTGGAGATTAAAGTTTTTACTAAAATAGCTATTTCGGCTTGATCTACAAAGTGTTGCAAAAGTTTTATTGCAGAGTTAAGATAAAGTGATAGCGCGTCGGGTTTTTTAAGTTTCTCATTTGTAATTTTTTCATCTATATTTTTTTTTAAAAAATCTAAAAATTGTGTTTTTTGATTTTCATTGAGTTGCTCAATAAATTTTGAATCATCATCAATAAAACCAAAAACAGCTAATTCGTTTTTTTCTTTAAAAAGTTCAATAATTTTATCACCAAATTTTGTAGTAAGATTAAATTGTTGATTTATATCTGAATCTGAGAATAAAGGAATAAATTCGAATAATTCTAAGTTTACTTTTTTACTTTCTCCGTCAAAAGAAAGATTAATAATAAATTCATTATTTTTGTATTCAAAATCAACTGTAATTCTTTGGCCAAAAGAGGTTTCCACCTTTTTTTGTTTAGCGATTTTCTTTAAGCGCGATTTTATTGAATGACGATCTGTAAATTTTATTAAATTATTTTTGATGTAATTATCGCTTATTCTATCGCAAATGTCGAATTCGGGATTGGTATCATTATTTAAATAACCATAATTATATTTAAGATTAGTTAGAAAGAATGATTCAGCAATTTCATTTTTATCTTTGTCTTTAAAGGTGTCTATAGATTTTGCCATAGAAACAACTTTTTCAATATCCGAATGTTTGAACCATAAATATTCTAAAATTTCAAACTTAAGATCAGGAATCTTGTAAAATAATTTCTCTAAAGTTTCGTGATTCTTTATTGATTTAAATGTTTTAGAAAGAAAATCGCGACTGCACATTGAAATTAAAATTTTTAACGCATCCAAAGTATCTTGATCTTCTATATTAAAATCTTCATGGGTTAAAATATTTATAAATTTTTGGTCTATTTTCTCGATTTTAAATTTTTCATTGATGACTTCTTTAACAATATCATTATATTGCTTATGTTTTTTAACTGCACCATCGAAAAAACTATAAGACAAAGAGCTTCTAACGCTTACTTTTTTCGCATCATCCCAATATTCTTGCTTAAAAATTTTATCAACCTCATCAAATTGTTCAAAGCTTAAAATAATTGATTCATCTCGGGTTAAATTAAGTTTTTCAATGCTAGTTTCGTGATTTAAAGTAGAAAAATTTTCTTTAATAAATTCATCCGAAAGTTCAAAAATACTTCTATCTTCGCCATTTTTGTCTTTGAATTTGTAATCATATTTTTTTCCAGTTTCGGCTTTATCTTCAATTGGACTTGCAAAAATTTCACCATTGGTTTTTTGTAAAATAACAGCAACTTCAAAACCTTCTTGCTTGAGTTTGTTGATTTCGAGTGCCATTTCAATGGGATTCCATAAGCGATAACATGAATTAAAATCTAAATAAATTTGTTTTTTTTTGGGTTTTTGACTAGGTGAAGTAAGAGGGCGAAATCCTGCATCGCCATCAACTGCGCTGGTAGGAGCAAATGGGGCATGAGGAGAAGCTTGTTTGCTAAGTTGCGGTTGATGCTGGAATAAAAATTTTAATTGCTCAAGTTCTTTGATCACAAATTAATTAATAACATTTTTTGAAAAAATTTAATTTACCTATGGGTATTTAAAAAACAATTATAAATTGCTTTCATTTCCTTGCTTAAAAATAATTTTATTCAAAATGAAGTTAATGCTTATTTCTTTGTTGAAGAAATTTAGGATTTTTTAAATTTTTTTTAAGCAATTTTACCGAAATTTTTTCATTATTTTTTATAATTTCTGGGGAAATTTTTTCATCATATTTAGGTAAATATGTGGCGTAATAAAAATCGGCACTTGAGCTTGACTGGATTGATTGCTCCTCATTTTTAGCACTTACAATTTCAGCTTTTTTTGAGCTAAAAATTAAATAATTTTTTTCAATTAAAACATTAATTTCTTCAGGTTTAATTCCTAAAAATTTTAATTCAAAATTATGCGATTTTTCATCTTCAAAATGTTGAAGAGAAGCTTGGATTTTTGATGATTTAGAATTGTCTAAAATTTTATTATTTTCTTCGAAAGCTTGTCGCATCATTTGGCGATGATTTTTAAAAGCTTGCTCCATTTTTTCATGCATTTCGTCAAAATTTTGAAAAAAATCTTCATCAAAATCATGAAAAAAATGAGAATGATATCTTTTTTTATAAGGCTTTTGATCTTGATGCTGTTGACATGAGTAAGTTATAAGTGAGCCAATAATTAAAAAAATTGAAGCAAAAATTATTTTTGAAGAAATAATTTTTTTGAAGGTTTTTTTAAAAGCAAAGCTTTTATTATCAGTAAGTTTTTGCATAAATAAAAAAATTTTGTTGATGAATTTTTGTAATAAATTATCATTTAATTTATAAAAAAAATATTTTCAAGAGTCTATGTTTGGTAAAAATAAAATTTTAAAAATTGAGCAACATGCCGGCGATTTTTTGGATGTTCAAGAAATATTCCCAACCCTTCAGGGCGAAGGACCTTTCGTGGGTCGTGGAGCGGTTTTTATTCGTCTCGGCGGTTGCAATTTAAAATGCAATTTTTGTGATACCGAATTTGATAGTTTTAAAAATTTGTCATTAACGGAAATTTTACAAAAAGTTGTTGAACTCGCCAAAAATTCTCAACAAAAAATTGTTCGGAAATTAGTGGTTATAACGGGCGGAGAGCCGATGCGTCAACCGCTTGAAAAATTGTGCAAAGAGCTAATTTTGTTAAATTTTTTAGTGCAAATCGAAACCAACGGCACCATATTTAGAGAGCTTCCGAGTCAAGTTAAAATTATTTGCTCACCAAAAATCTCTAATCATAAATATCATATTTTGCGTGCGGATATTCTTGAAAAAATTGATGCATTAAAATTTATAATTTCGGCACATAATTCTGATTATTCTGAGGTCGGCGAAGTAGGGCAGTCTAGTCGTGAGGATATTTCAATTTATGTGCAACCGATGGATGAATATGATGAAGAAAAGAATCAAAAAAATTTACAAAAATGTTTAAATCTTTGCGTTGAAAATGGTTATTTTCTTTCACTTCAAACTCATAAAATTATAGGATTGAAATAAAATTTATTATCGTTCTTCCTATCAATTCTTGTTTCTGCGGATGCTGTGATATTGTTTGGAGTTGGGGATGGAATTCTTTCTTGAGTCGAAATTTTTATTCTAAAGCAGAAAGAGTAAATATTGGAGTTGCGATTGCGAGATAAAAATTACAGAGGATGGTTGATTTTGTTTATTTGGAAGCGATTCAGCGAATTTAAATATTTATATTAATTCTTGAGATTAATGCATGTAAAAGTTTTTAATACACGAACAAGATCTAGTTGATCTTGTTCGTGTAAAATATTATTTTTTAGCTTCAGGTTTTTTAGCTTCAGTTTTTTTGTCGTCAGCTTTAGCTGGAGTTGTGGCTGCTCCCGCCGTTGCGGTTGCTGTAGCGGTTGTGGCGGTTTTATCTTCTTCGGATTTACCGCGACCAATTATGCTGGCAATCAAAAAATCACCTTTTTTAAGAAGGCTAACTCCGGTTGGTAATTTCAAATTGTTAGCTCTAAATTTGTTTCCAACATGTAATGTTGAAACATCAGCTTCAATAAATTGTGGAATCGATTTTTCGCCATCGCATAAGACTTCAAGACTTCTAGCAACGATATGAAGGAAGCCACCTTTTTTGAGCCCTGGAGATTTATCTTGATTAGAAAAATTAATTTTTGGTTTAGCACGAATTGGTTTGTTGTTTTCGCATATCATGAAATCAATATGGACGGGACGATCAGAAACGGGGTCTAAATCAATTTTGTGGGCAATTACGCGAGTTTTTTTGCCAGAAATTTCTAAATCAATTACTGAAGTTAAGGTTACGCCTTTGAAATATTGTTGTTCAAATTCTCTAGAATCTAGGCTGATATTGATATTTTTTTCCTTAGAATAAATCACCGCTGGGATTAAACCCTGTCTTTTAATTTTTTTTGAGGCAAGACTTCCAACTTGTTCTCTAACTTCTGCTTTCAACACAATCGACATATTTTCTCCAAAATTAACAAAATATTATTTAAAATTATTTAAAAAAATCTAAAAACTTATATAAAGATTTAGTGGTAATTAATAACCGCCAAAACCTTCTAATTCATATTTCTACTTAAAAAGATTGATAAGTAAGATTATAAAATAAGGAAGGTCATTTTATTTTTTACTAAAAAATAAATCAAGAAGATTTTATATGTTTTTCAAGATTTTTTAAAACTTCATCGACATGACCTTTAACTTTAACCGCAGACCATGAATCAATTATGCGACCCATTTTATCGATTAAAAAAGTTGATCTGTCGATGCCGAAATATTTTTTTCCAAACATTGATTTTTCTTTAATGACTTCGTAAGCCTTACAAACTTCACTATTTTCATCGGCAAGAAGCGAAATTGCCAATTTATATTTTTCAATAAATTTGCAATGACTCACAACGCTATCTTTTGAAATTCCTAAAATTATCGCTTCAAGTTTTTCAAATTCGGCAACTTTTTTGCTAAAATCTTGGGCTTCAATGGTGCATCCTGGGGTGTCATCTTTTGGATAAAAATATAAAATAACATATTTGCCTTTTAATTCCGAAAGGCTTATTTCAGCACCCTCATCGCTTGTAAGCGAGAATAGTGGTGCCATTTGTCCAATTTCAATTGTCATTTTTTTTAGATGATTTGGTTTTTTTCTTTGATTTTTCGACGATTTCTTCACCGGTTTTAATTTGCGAAATAACATCGTTAAATTGCGATTGACTGCAAAGTCCGAGCAAAACAAGATCGCGCGGTTTAATATTTTTCATATTCCAATGCGATCTAGAGCGGATAGAATCTATCATGTTATCAGTGGTGCCAATCAATTTTTTGATTTGCCCGTTGGTAATTTCTGGATAATATTTTAAAATATATGCTATGCCAGCGGG
>CAJBXX010000161.1 GCA_903959715.1 uncultured Alphaproteobacteria bacterium
CAAAAATGATGATTTACTAAAAAAACATGGTGAATCTTTTCAAATTCGCAATAAAGAAAATAATGAAATTAAAAAATCTTTTCCAGCCCTGGGCATTAGAGATATAATGATTTATGGCAAATTAGATTTCGAGGCTGATATTTTTGATTTAGCTGAAAAAAATTCAATTCCAATTCATTTTTTAAGCACTGGGGGAAAATTTCGCGGAAGTGTAGTTTTTGATTTCACTAAAAATGTTTTTCTGCGTAGTCAACAATTTAAACTTCATTTTGATGAAGAAAAAAAATTTTTTTTAGCCCAAAAATTTGTTAAAGCCAAAATCGAAAATCAAAATATTGTTTTACAAAAAATTCGTGCTCAAGCTAGAATTGACGCAGATTTTGCTCATATTACCAATCTTGAACAACTTAGGGGTTTTGAAGGCTCAACTGCTCGTCAATATTTTCAAGCATGGCAAAAAGAAAATCTTATAAAAAATCCTGAACTTGAATTTGTTGGACGCAAAAAATTCCCCGCAACCGATCCAATAAATTCACTTTTATCATTTTGCTTTACACTTCTTCACGGCGAGATTCACACTCAACTTTTGATTGCAGGGCTCGATCCATTTGTGGCATTTCTTCACGAGCAATCTTATGGACACGCATCTTTAGCAAGTGATTTTATCGAGATATTTCGTGGTCCAGTCGAACATTTCGTTTTAAAAATTCTTAATCGCAAAGAGCTTGATATTAAAGATGATTTTGAAAAAGAAAACACTGGATCGGTAAAACTTTCTAAAAGCGGTTTTCAAAAATTTTTTCCAAAATGGATTGATTTTTTAAGAAAAGAAGAATTTTTCGGCGAGAAAAATTTAACTCAAACTATTGAACGCGATATTAGAAAATTTGTGCATTTTTTAAATGGCGATGAAGATGATTTTCAACCTTTTATTTGGAAAAAATAATGGAACATTTTTTTATAGTTTATGATTTTTCAAGCGATTCCAGAAGAGCTAAATTTGTTAAAACGCTTGAAAAATATGGCATCAGAATTCAGTTTTCAATTTTTGAATTTTCTTTAACCAAAGCTCGAAAAATTGAAATGTTAGCACATTTAAAAAAATATGAATACTTTACGGAATCTAAGGACGAAGCCATAATGATAATTCCAATTTCACAAGATATTTCTAGAAAAATTGAAAGATATGGCAATACAATTGATGTTATTGGCAAATCGGGAATTTTTTCAATTTGACAAATAAAACAATTTATGAAAAATTGATTACATGGTCTTTACATTTTGTTTTTGCCCTAATTTTTATTTTAAATTAAATTTTAAATGGAAATGAAGTGACACTTACAAAGACTTGGTTCAAACAAAATCCACCGAATTTAAATAATGACGATTATTGCAAAAGTTCGGTGGTTTTTTGTTTTTTTAAACTTGCTTTGTCCTCAGGGCTTCTAAATGCTTACTCAAACATCGTTAATATTAAATATGGGTTTTGCATTTACCCGCATCAATAGAATCCGCTTTGATAAAAAAATTTGACGAAAATCATTTTTTTATTTTTATTGCCAATACAATAAAATCAATATTTCAGAGGGTTTGAACCAAGCCTTTGTAAACGAAGTCGCAGAAACGCATTCCTGATTCATGTATTCCAGTAGCTTCAAGTTTGAACCAAGCCTTTGTAAACGAAGTCGCAGAAACTATTGCGGTCGCAACCAATGCGGGAC